>NZ_JBWLKL010000031.1:0-99790 GCF_059026065.1 Streptomyces sp. A18
ATCATGAAGAGCGACCAGGCGTCGGTCTTCGGCTTCCCGAACCCGATGCTGGGCATCGCCGCGTACGCCGTCGTGATGTGCGTCGGCATGAGCCTGCTCGGCCGGGCACGCTTCCCCCGCTGGTACTGGCTGACGCTGAACGCGGGCATGCTCTTCGGCGTCGGCTTCTGCACCTGGCTGATGTACCAGTCGCTGTACGAGATCAACTCGCTGTGCCTGTGGTGCTGCCTGGCCTGGGCCGCCACGATCACCATGTTCTGGTACGTGACCTCGTACAACATCCGGGGCGGCCTGCTGCCCGCGCCCGCCGGACTGCGCACGTTCTTCGGCGAGTTCACCTGGGTCTTCCCGGTGCTGCACATCGGCATCATCGGCATGCTCATCCTCACGCGCTGGTGGGACTTCTGGACCAGCTGACGCGTCACGCGCAAGGAGACATCACCAGTGGTCAAGGCAGCGACGGCCGCAGGGAAGCGCGTGAAAGGGTTCACGCGCCGGGCCACGATGCGGAACCTCATCGGATTCGCCCTCGCCGCCGTGACGGCGCCGGCAGCTCTTCTCTGGTCGACCCGGCACACGAGCGAGGTCCCGCCCTCCGACGGTGTCGGTGAAGGCGCGTTCGACGAGATGTACGAAGGCCGCCACATCCGGGGAGTACGGAGCGCGGCGGGGCAGCAACACGCGGGCGTCTCCTGGGACATCACGGTCGACGGCCGCCCGCTCCACCTCATGCGGCGCGCCGACGGCGGCTATCTGAGCATGATCGACCATTACCAGTCGTATCCCACACCCCTCGTCGCCACCCGCAGGGCAGTGGACGAGCTCGGCCGCGGCCAGCAACTGCGCGGCGGCGACGCCTGATCGCCGCCGCGCGCAAGGGCCCATACACCGGGCCAGAGGAGTGAACGACGTGGTCTACACGCGCAAGAACCAGGCCCGGCTCACCAGCGCCGAGAAGCGGCGCTTCGTCAACGCGCTGCTTGAGCTCAAACGCAAGGGCGAGTACGACGAGTTCGTCCGGACGCACGTCGAGCACTACGTGTCCGACGGGGCCAGCGGACTGAGGGTGGCCCACATGACGCCCTCGTTCCTGCCCTGGCACCGCAGGTTCCTCCTGGAGTTCGAGCGGGCCCTGCAGCGGATCGACTCCACCGTGTCCGTCCCGTACTGGGACTGGACGGTGGACAGGTCGCCCGGTGCCTCGCTCTGGGGCAGTGGGCTCATGGGCGGCAACGGGCGGCGCTCCGACCGGCAGGTCATGACCGGTCCGTTCGCCCGTACGAACGGGGTCTGGGTCATCAAGGAGGGGGAGACCGGCGGGGACTTCCTCATGCGCGACTTCGGACGGCCGCAGAACCCGATCAAGCTGCCCACGCCGGACGACCTGGCGTGGGCCATGCGCGACCCGGTGTACGACACACCGCCCTGGGACTCCACGTCCCCCGACGGCTTCCGCAACAAGCTCGAGGGGTGGACGTCCGGCGTCGGCAACGACAAGTGGCGCAACCACAACCGCGTCCACCGCTGGGTGGGCGGACACATGCTCGGCGGCGCGTCGGTCAACGACCCCGTCTTCTGGCTGAACCACGCCTTCGTGGACCTGCTGTGGGACCGCTGGCAGGCGCGGCACCCCGACTCCGCGCCCTACCTGCCCAAGAAGCCGCCGGGCCCCGGCAACGGCCCGCCGCACGGGAGTATCGCCTCGCTCCACGAACCGATGCCGCCCTGGGACGTGAAGCCTGACGAGCTGATCGGCCATCGCGGCATCTACCGGTACGCATGACAAAGCCCCCGGCGGTCCAGGACCGCCGGGGGCTTTCGCACGGGGGGATCAGCCGCCGTAGCCGCCGGGGCCGCCGTGGTGGCCGCCGGGCTTGCCGTGGCCGCCGTCGGCGTTCACGCAGGTGTTGCCGAACGCCGGGTTCAGCAGACCGATGACGTCCACGGTGTTGCCGCACACGTTGACCGGCACGTGGACGGGGACCTGGACGAGGTTGCCCGACAGGACACCGGGCGAACCCACGGCCGCGCCCTGGGCGCCCGCGTCAGCCATGGCCAGACCGGCGCCGCTGAGCACCACGGCGCCCGTGCCGAGGGCAACGGTGGCTGCCTTCGCGATGCGAGACATCACGTTCTCCTTTGAATTGACGAGCACGGCCGCATGCACGCGGCCGTACTGTCCCTTCAACGTCGACATCGGCACCAGGTAACGGCACTGATCGGTACATCATTGGTGAAATCGGCCGGGACCCCGTGTCCACTGCTCTCCAGAGCCGTTGCGCATCACATGATCTCAACACGCCGCATGGCCGCCGTCCTCGCTCTCGCTGCCGGTGCCTCCGCCCTGGCCGCGCCCGCCGCGAACGCCGACATCTCCCCCACCGGCACGCTCGACTCGCTCGCCGCGAGCTCGATCCCCGCCGAGCACCGCGCCGAGGTGCCGTCCGTCACCAACCAGCTGGATGGGCTCAACGGCCTGTACGAACTGCAGCAGCTGCACCAGCTGACGGACCTGGCCGCACCGGTCACGGGTGTGCTGCCCGCCGTGCAGTAGTCACACGTGATCGTGCCCGGCCCCCAATAAATCCTGTGACTGTGGAGCGGTCCGCTCCCTAGACTGACGCCGGTCAGCCAGTGAGCAGTCAGCAGAGAGAGGGGGCCGGGCCATGCGTTACCGCACTTCCGTCCGCGTCCCCCGGTCCGTGTTCGACGTGATCCTGGTGTCTTCGCGTGTGCGGTGCCGGCTGCGCGGCCGTCACTGAATCCGGACCGTGGCATACATCTGACCCGCCCGTCCGTGAATCGCGCTGCCCCGCCCCGCATCACACCGAAAGGCCACGGGCCGTGCGCACCAACATCCGACACCAGTCCGTCCGTTCATCCGCCGACGTACGGAATCTGGGCATCCTCGCCCACGTCGACGCCGGCAAGACCACCGTCACCGAACGCATCCTCTTCCTGACCGGCGCCACCCACAAGCGAGGTGAGGTCCATGACGGCACGACCGTCACCGACTTCGACGCACAGGAACGCGACCGCGGGATCACCATCTTCGCCGCGGCGGTCAGCTGCGCGTGGGACGGTCACCGGATCAACCTGATCGACACCCCTGGCCACGTCGACTTCGCCGACGAGGTGGAGCGCTCGCTACGGGTGCTCGACGGGGCGGTCGCCGTTTTCGACGCCGTCGCGGGCGTCGAGCCGCAGAGCGAGTCGGTGTGGCGGCAGGCCGACCGGTACGGCGTGCCGCGGATCGCGTTCGTCAACAAGCTGGACCGGGCGGGCGCCGACCTCGACACGGCGGTCGCGTCGATACGGGAGCGCCTGCACACGGTTCCCCTGGTGGTGCAGCTGCCGATCGGGCAGGAGGAACAGTTCACCGGGGTCGTGGACCTGCTGCGCATGCGTGCGCTGGTCTGGCACGCGGGCCGTGACACGTACGAAGTGGTCCCCATACCGGAGGCTCTGCGCGAGCAGGCGCACCTGCGCAGGCGCGCGCTCGACGAGACCGTGGCGGAGCTGCACACGGCCGCGATGGAGGAGTACTGCACGACGTCGGCGCTCTCCACCACGGTCCTGTCCGCCGCGCTGCGCGAGCTGACCCTCAGCGGTGAGGGCGTGGTGGTGCTGTGCGGGTCCGCCTACCGCAACCGCGGGATCGAACCGCTCCTCGAAGCGGTCGTGGCCTATCTGCCGTCGCCGGTGGACGTTCCGGCGGTGCGCGGGACGCACGGCGACACCGTGCAGGAGCGGGCCGCCGACGCCGCGGAGCCGTTCGCGGGCCTGGCCTTCAAGGTGAACGCGACGGCGACGGGGCGGCTGACGTATCTGCGCGTGTACTCCGGAACGATCACGAAGGGAGAGACAGTGCTGGACGCGGGCACGGGCCGCACCGAACGGATCGGCCGGATCCTGCGCGTGCAGGCCGACCACCACGCGGAACTGGACCGGGCGACCGCCGGGGACATCGTGGCCGTGGTCGGACCGAAGACCGCCCGCGCGGGCACCACGCTGTGCTCGCCCGCGGCGCCGCTGCTCCTCGAACCGCCCTCTGTGGCCGCGTCGGTGGTCTCCGTGGCGGTCGAGGCGCGCAGGAGCGTCGACACCGGCCGGCTCGCGGCGGCGCTGGCACGGCTTGTCGAGGAGGATCCTTCGCTGGCCGTACGGGTCGACCGTGAGACCGGTCAGACGGTGCTTTCCGGCATGGGCGAGCTGCATCTGGAGGTGGCGGTGGAGAAGGTCCGCCGCGCGCACGGCATCGAGGTCGGTGTCGGGCGGCCGCAGGTGGCGTACCGCGAGACCGTCGTACGCGGTGTGTCGGGTCTGGTGTACCGGCACGTCAAACAGGACGGTGGCGCGGGCCAGTTCGCGCATGTGGTGGTCGACGTCGAGCGGCTCGATGCGCGCGCGGGCACGGCGCACGCCTTCGTCTTCGGCTCCTCCGTATCCGGGGGCCGGGTGCCGCAGGAGTACATCCGCGCGGTGGAGGCCGGTTGCCGGGACGCGCTCGCCGAGGGCCCGCTCGGCGGCCATCCGGTGACGGGGCTTCGGGTCACGCTGACCGATGGAGCGACGCATCCCAAGGACTCCTCGGAGATGGCGTTCCGGGCGGCCGGCAGGTTCGCGCTGCGCGCGGCGCTGCGGGCGGCCGAGCTCGAACTCCTGGAGCCGGTGGTCGAGTTGACGGCCACAGTGCCGGACGACGCGGTCGGCGGCGTGCTCGGCGACCTGGCGGCGCGGCGCGGCCGGGTCTCCGACTCGACCACGCGCTCCGGTACGGCCGCGGTCACGGCGACGGTGCCGCTGGCCGAACTGTTCGGCTACGCGTCGCGGTTGCGCAGCCGTACACAGGGGCGTGGCACGTTCACGACGCGGCCGATGGGTTATGCCTCGGTGCCTGCGGCGGTGTCCGCCGGGGTGCTTGCTCCCTAGGCGGGCGGCTGGTTCCGCTCCGTCGGGTGTTGCCCGGCGGAGCGGAACCGGGTTCACACCGGTGGTGGGTCGGCTCTCACTGTGGGTGTGGTGTGGCGTTGATGGCCGCTGCGGGGCACAGGTCGGCGGACTCGTGCGCCGCGGCGTGCCGGGCGGGGGGCGGCTCCGTGTCGAGGAGGATCACGCGGCCGTCCTCGTCGCCCTGGTCGAACACCTCGGGGGCGGTCAGTGCGCACATGCCGGCGCCGACGCATCGGTCACGGTCGACGGTGACGGTCAGGGTGACGGCCACGGGGCTACGCGTCCCATGTGACGGGCAGGCTCTGCACGCCGTAGACGTTCGTGCTGACGCGCAGCGGTACCTCCTCCTGCGGTACGGCGATGCGCAGGGACGGGAAGCGGGTGAGCAGGGCCGGGAAGGCGACGCTCATCTCGACGCGGGCCAGCTGCTGGGCCAGGCACTGGTGCGGGCCGTGGCCGAAGGCCAGATGTCCGGCGGCCTTGCGGTGCAGGTCGAGGCGGTCGGGGTCCGGGTACTTCGCCGGGTCGCGGTTGGCGGCCGGGAAGGAGACGACGACCGTCTCACCGGCCTTGATCAGCCGGCCGTCGATCTCTACGTCCTCCAGGGCGGCCCGCAGCCCCAGTTCGGCGATGGTGAGGTAGCGCAGCAGCTCCTCGACGGCCTGCCCGGCGAGACTCGGATCCTCGCGCAGGGCGGCCGACTGGTCGGGGTTGCTCAGGAGCGCGAAGGTGCCGAGCCCGAGCATGTTGGCGGTGGTGTCGATGCCGGCCGCCAGCAGCAGGAAGCCGACGCCGAGCAGTTCCTCGTCGGTGAGGTCGCTGTCGGTGAGGTCGCTGAGGATGTCGTCGGTAGGTTCGGCGCGCTTGTCGGCCACCAGCTGTGCGAGGTAGCCCTGAATCGCCGTGAACGCGGCCAGCTTGTCGTCCATGTCGCCGCTGAAGATCGCCGCGGCCTGCTCCTGGAAGGAGTCCCGGTCCTGGTAGGGCACCCCGAGCAGCTCGCAGATCATGATCGCGGGGATGGGCTGGGCGAACGCCGTCACCAGGTCCGCCGTGGGCCCGGCCTTCTCCATGGCGTCCAGGTGCTCGGCGGTGACCTGCTCGACCCGCTCGGCGAGCAACTGCATGCGCCGGACGGTGAACTTGCCCGCAAGGAGCTTCCGGTAGCGGCCGTGCTGCGGCTCGTCCATGTTGATGAACTCGCCGGGCGCCGCGGGAGGGATCTCCATGCCGCCCAGGTCCATGGCCGGGTTGTGCATGAGTTCCTTGCGGGAGCTCAGCCGTGGGTCGGCCATGATCGTGCGGCACACGGAGTACCCGGTGGCCAGCCAGCCGAGGTGTCCGTCGGGGAAGCGAAGGCGGCGCAGCGGCTGCTCCTCGCGGGAGAGGGTCAGCTCGGCGGGCGGGTCGAAGGGGCAGCCCGTGCGGCCGTCGGGCGGCCGGGTCACCAGCTCCAGGGGCTCTAAGTCCTGCTCCGCGTCGTGGGGGGAGTGCGTGGGGTGTTCGTTGTGCATGGTGTCCTCTGGTGTCGAGTGCCGGAGCACTGCGGGGGGGACCGAGTTCACGGTGGGGGTGCGGTGGAGCGGGGTGTGCCGCTAGGGCGGACGGTCGGCGGGCAAGGACGGCCTCCCTCTCTAGTGCACCGCTCGGGCGAAGTCCGCGGCGAGGAGGTCCGCGATCCGCCCGGTGTGCTCGGTCAGGTAGAAGTGGCCGCCCTCGTGCTCCTGGAAGCTGCACTCGCCCGTGGTGTGCCGCTCCCAGTCGCGCACCAGGTGCGGCGGGGTGCGGGGGTCCTGGCTGCCGGTGAGGACCCGCACCGGGCAGGACGGCTCGGGGCCCGGACGCCACCGGTAGGTCCGGACGGCGTGGTAGTCGGCCCTGAGGGCCGGAAGGATCAGCTCCAACATCGCCGGATCGGCGAGGAGTTCGGCGTCCGTGCCGTTCAGCCTGCGCAGGTCGGCGAGCAGGCCGGCGTCGTCCTTGATGTCCTTGGTGGCCTCGACGCCCAGGGAGGGCGCCGGGCACCCGGATACGTACAGCCGCGCGGGCGCGAGGCGGCGGGCCACCTCGTATGCCACCAGGCCGCCCATGCTGTGCCCGAACAGGGCCAGCGGACCGTCCTTCCTTGCGGGCCCGAGCGCCGCGACGACGTGCTCCGCGAGCTCGTGGAGGTCGTCGATCGCGGGCTCGAGCCAGCGGTCCTGGCGGCCGGGGTACTGGACGGCCAGGACCTCGGCGACGCCGCTGAGCCTGGCGGACAGGGGCAGGAAGTAGCCCGCCGAGCCGCCCGCGTGCGGAAGGCAGACCAACTGGACGGGGCGGCTCGCCGGGTCGGGCGCGGTGTGGAAGCCGCGCAGCCAGGACTTGGGACTCACTGCTCGGCCGACGCCGCCCAGCGCAGGCCGTCGGCCGATGGCACGAGACCGCCGGGGAACAGCGCGTCAGCCGGGTCGAGGTCGCCGCCGAGCGCGGCCTGGACCTGTATCTGGGTGCCCTGCTCCATGACGCTGCCCATGATCTCCGACTGGTACATCGGCGTTGAATCGTCCGCACCGGAACGGTCGACCTGGGACACCGAACGTTCGAGTTCACCGGCGGTGTGCTTGAAGCGGGCCCGTACCGACTCGGCGTCCACGAAGGCGCCGTCGAGGGAGGCCACGCCGCCCACCAGCTCGACGAAGGCCTCCAGCTCCGAGTCCGCGAAGCTGGTGACCTTCTTCGCCTGCCAGAAGTACGACTCGTGGTCGCTGTTCATGTCGTAGAACGACACCAGGAACTCGTAGAACAGGCTGTACTCGTGGCGGTAGCGCGCCTCGAACTCGGCGAAGCTCTCCTCCTCGCCGAGGTCGCCCGCCAGCACGCTGTTGATGGACCGCGCGGCGAGGAGGGAGCTGTACGTGGCGAGGTGCACCCCCGAGGAGAAGACCGGGTCGATGAAGCACGCGGCGTCCCCGACGAGCACCATGCCCGGACGCCAGTACCGGCTGTTGCTGTACGAGTAGTCCTTGCGGACCCGCACCTCGCCGTAGACGCCCTCCGTGACCCGCGTGGCGTCGGACAGCAGGTCGTCGATCCGGGGGCACTTCGCGATGAGCCGCGAGAGCGCCTCGGCGGGGTCGCCCTGAACCGAGTCGACGTACTCGCGGTTCACCACCGCGCCCACGCTGGTCAGGGTGTCGCTCAGCGGGATGTACCAGAACCAGCCCTCGTCGAAGGCGGCGCAGAAGATGTTGCCCTGCCTCGGCTCGGGCATCCGCTTGCCGCCCTCGAAGTAGCCGAAGATCGCGATGTTGCGGAAGAAGTCCGAGTAGTTGCGCTCGCCGCCCGCGCGGCGGTGGAAGCGGCTCTTGTTCCCGGACGCGTCCACGACGTAGCGGGCGTTGACCGTGTGCCGGGCGCCCGCGGCGTCGGTGTAGACGACCCCGCGGACCCGCTCGTCGTCCTCGATGACCTCGGCGACGGCGCACTCCTCGCGCACCTCGACGCCGAGCCTGCGGGAGTTCTTGAGCAGGATGTCGTCGAACTTCATGCGCTCGACCTGATACGCGTGCGAGGTCGGGCCCGCCATCCGCGGCGAGATGGCGAAGGCGAACGACCACGGCTCGGGGCTGCTGCCCCACCGGAAGGTGCCGCCGAGCTTGCGCGTGAATCCGGCCCGCTCGACCTCGTCGGCCACGCCCAGCATCCCGCAGATGCCGTGCACCGTCGCCGGGAGCAGTGACTCACCGATCTGGTACCGCGGGAAGGACTCCTTCTCCAGGAGGAGCACCCGGTGCCCCTGCTTGGCGACGAAGGACGACACCGTGGACCCGCTCGGACCGCCGCCGACCACGACGACATCGAACTCTTCTGCAGATGACAAGGACGATCTCCTTAACTTCCTCAACTTGTGGGACGCGGACGCGGTCGCAGCACCGGCCGCTCGCGCTTGCGCGCCACGGCCAGGCGGTCCGAGAGCTTCTCGACCGTGGTCGCGTTGAACAGGTCCGGGATGGCGAGCTCGACGCCCAGCGTCGACCGGATACGGGACACGAGGCGGGTCGCGAGCAGCGAGTGGCCGCCGAGCTCGAAGAAGTCGTCGTCGATGCCGACCTTCGGCACGCCGAGCAGCTCCGCGAACAGCCGGCACAGCACTTCTTCGCGTTCGGTCCGCGGCCCCCGGCCGGTCCCGGCGCCTGCCCGGCCCGGTACGGGCAGCGCGCGGCGGTCCACCTTGCCGTTCGGCGTCAGCGGCAGCTCATCCAGGACGACCAGGGCCGAGGGAATCATGTGGCCCGGCAGGGAGTCCTGGAGGTGCGCCTTCACCGCGGCGGTCAGGGACGCGGCTTCCGCGGACCGGGAGGGGTCGTTGGTCAGCGGCCGGGGCCCGGGGTGCGCCGCCCTGTACCCGGTCGTGGGCACTCCCGCCGCCGCCCGCTCCACGAACAGGACGTCAAGCGATCCGTCCTCGGCCGGTGGCAACGCCAGGGCGCGGTATCCGGCCCGGCCCGCCGCATCGGCGAAGTCCCCGGGGTCGGGCAGGTCGGTGTCCGGTTCCGTCAGCCTCTGCCGGGCGGCATCGGCCGTGCCGCCGTCGGCCAGGACGCGTACCGCCGCGAGCTCGTGCTCGACCCGGGAGTCGGGGACGCCGCGGAGTCGGACGGGCGCGGGGTGCGCCGCGGCCAGTCGGTCCGCCAGCGTGTCCAGGCCGGTGATGTCGGTGCCCCAGGTGAACTCGCGGGCGGCGTCGGTGTCGACGCGCTCGTGCGGGTTCTTGTGGAGGACCACGTCGTAGCGGTGCGCGGTCAGCTCGTTGCGGAAGTCGGAGCGCTTGAGACGCAGGTCGGCCGCCGCGTCGAGACCGGTGAAGAAGCCCGGGTCGATCAGGAGTTCCTTCTCCAGGGCAACGGACTGACCGACCGCCGCACGCACCGCCTTGCCGTCCGCCGCGCCGGCCGGGCGGCCCAGCTCGACGGCCGTGCGCAAGGCCGTCAGGAGGTGCAGGTTGCGTACGTCGCCGACGAACACCCGGCCGCCGGGGGCGAGGAGGCCGAGCAGACCCTGCAGCGCCTTCTCCAGATAGGCGGCGTTCGGGAAGTACTGCACGACGGAGTTCAGGACCACCGTGTCGAAGACGCCCTGCGGCAGCCCTTCGAGGTCGTGGGCGGGCTTGACCCGTACCTCGACCCGGTCCGCGAGCCGCGGGTCGCGGTCCACCTGGGCGCGGACGCCCTCGACGATCCGGGGCGAGATGTCGGTGCCCCAGTAGCTCTCGCACTCCGGCGCGATCTTCGAGAGGAGCAGCCCGGTGCCCATGCCGATCTCCAGCACGCGCTTCGGCCGCAGCCCGAGGATCCGGTCGACGGTCGCGTCGCGCCAGGCGCGCATCTGCTCGACGGGGATCGGCTTGCCGTCGTAACTGCTGTTCCAGCCGGAGAAGTCCTCGCCGAACGCGGCCGCTTCCTCTCCCGCGTAGAGCGAGTCGTAGGTCTGCTGCCACTCCCCCACCTGCCGCTCGTCCCGGTCCTTCGCCACGGCGGGGTCGTCCCCGCCCGCGACGAGGTAGCCGACGAGCCGCTTGCCGCCGGGCTGGTCGTCCCGGGGCACCACGACGGCCTGCGCCACGGCGGGGTGGGCGGTCAACGCCGCCTCCACCTCGCCGAGTTCGATCCGGAAGCCGCGGACCTTCACCTGGTCGTCGGAGCGTCCGGCGAATTCGAGCTGGCCGTCGCCGCGCCACCTGACCACGTCCCCGGTCCGGTACATCCGCTCCCCGGGAGCCCCGAACGGGCAGGCCACGAACCGGCCCGCGGTCAGCCCCGGGCGGTGCAGATAGCCGCGCGCCAGGGCTTCGCCCGCGATGTGGAGCTCACCGGCCACGCCCGGCGGGACGGGCCGCAGGCGGTCGTCGAGCACGTAAAGGCGGGTGTTGTCCAGCGGCCGTCCGATGGGCGGCAGGGTGCCGTCGGGGGCCAGGACGTCGCTGATGGTGGCGCAGACGGTGGCCTCGGTCGGGCCGTAGGCGTTGACCATCCGGCGGCCCGGGGCCCAGCGGCCGACGATGTCGGCCGAGCAGGCGTCGCCCGCGACGATCAGCATCATCGGCGTGGGCAGGCCGTCGTCCGGCAGGGCCGCGAGGACCGGCGGCGGAAGGGTCACGTGGGTGACGCCCTGATCGTGCATCAGCGCGCTGAGCGCCGGTCCCGGCAGGGTCTTCGAGCTGGGCGCGACGATCAGGGTCGCACCGGCCAGGAGCGCCATGCACATGTCGGAGAACGCGCCGTCGAAGCTGGGCGACGCGAACTGCAGCACCACGCTGTCGGGCTCGACCTCCAGGCGCTCGATCTCGCTGCCCATCCGGCTCGCGATGCCCGCGTGGGAGACCACGACGCCCTTCGGTACGCCGGTGGATCCTGAGGTGTAGATGACGTACGCGGCGTGGCCCGGCCGCAGCGGCGCGGTGCGGTCGCCGTCCGTCAGGTCCCCGTCGGACCGTCCGGAGACGGCCGAGCGGGTCGCGTCGTCCAGGACGATCCGTTCGAGACCGGCGGGCAGCGCGAGCGCGCTGTCCGCTGCGGTCAGGACGCAGCGCGGCGCGGCGTCGTCGAGCATGAACGCGACGCGCTCCGCGGGGTATTCGGGGTCCACCGGCAGATAGGCGGCGCCCGCCTTCAGGACCGCGAGCATGGCCGTGGTCAGCTCGATCGACCGGGGCAGCGCGAGCGCGACGTAGTCGTCGGGGCCCACTCCGCGCGCGGCGAGGAGCCGGGCGAGGCGGTTGGCACCTGCGTTCAGCTCGCGATACGTGAGCGAGGTGCCCTCGCAGCGGATCGCGACGGCGTCGGGGGTGGCGGCCGTCTGCGCCTCGAAGAGCTCGGGGAAGACGGTCGGGGTGATGTCCCGGTCGGTGTCGTTCCACTCGTGCAGGACCTGGTGCAGCTCGGCGGAGTCGAGTACGTCGACATCGCCGAGGCGCGTACCGGGGTCGGCCGTCATCACCTCGAAGACCCGGACGAGCCGGTCAAGCATCCGCTCGACGGTGGCCTGGTCGAACAGCTCGACCGCGAACTCGACCACGCCGTTCAGGCCGTTCGGCGCGCCCTGGCCGTCGAACTGCTCGAACACGCTGAACGCGAGGTCGAACTTCGCCGTCTCGGTGTAGAGCTGCTTGGCCTCCACATCGAGGCCCGGCAGCCGGAACTCGACGTCTGCCAGGTTCTGGAAGGCCAGCATCACCTGGAACAGGGGGTGGCGCGACGTCGACCGGCTCGGGTTGAGGATCTCCACCAGGCGCTCGAACGGAAGGTCCTGGTTGGCGTAGGCGCCGAGGTCCGTCTCCCGTACCCGCGCGATGAGTTCGCGCAGCGACGGGTCGCCGCCGAGATCGGTGCGCAGGACCAGGGTGTTGACGAAGAATCCGACGAGCCCGTCCAGGCTCTCGTCCGTCCGGCCGGCGATGGCCGTGCCGATGGGGATGTCCGTGCCGCCGCCAAGCCGGCTGAGCAGCGCGGACAGGCCCGCCTGGACGACCATGAACAGGCTCGCGTCGCTCTGCCGTGCCAGTTCGGTGAGCCGGGTGTGGAGGTCGGCGCCGATGGTGAACCGGGCGGTCGAGCCCTTGTAGCTGGCGACCGCGGGCCGCTGCCGGTCCACCGGCAACGGGAGCTCCTCCGGCAGGCTGTCCAGCGACTTCGACCAGTACCGGATCTGCTCGTTGATCAGGCTGTCCGGGTCGTCCTCGGTGCCCAGGAGCTGCTGCTGCCAGAGCGTGTAGTCCGCGTACTGGACGGGCAGTTCGGGCGCGCCGTCGTCGAGCCCGGCGCACCGGGCATCGTAGGCGGCGGCCAGGTCGTCGGAGAGCGGGGCCATCGACCAGCCGTCGCCCGCTATGTGGTGGATCACCAGGGCGAGTACGTGCTCGGTCGGGGAGAGCGCGAAGAGCTGCGCCCGCAGCGGCGGGTCGGCGGCCAGGTCGAACTCCCGGCCGCAGAACCGGGCGACCTCGGCGTCCAGACCCTGCTCGGTGACGTCGGCACACGGCAGCGCGGGCCGGACGTCGAGCACCCGCTGGAACGGCACCCCGTCGACCTCGCCGAACACCGTCCGCAGCGCTTCGTGCCGGTCGGTCAGGTCGCCGAGCGCGGCGGCAAGAGCCACGCGGTCGAGCTCGCCGGTCAGCCGCAGCACGGCAGGCATGTTGTACGTGGCGCTCCGGCCCTCCATCTGGCCGAGGAACCAGAGGCGACGCTGTGCGAAGGACAGCGGCAGCCGCTCGGGGCGCGGCGCGCGGGTCACCGCGGGCCGCAGCGAGCCGCCGACCTCGTCGAGGCGCCGGGCGAGCTCGGCCACCGTCGGTGCGCCGAAGATGTCGCGGACGGTGAGCTCCACGCCGAAGGCGGGCCTGATCCTGGCCACCAGCTTGGTCGCCAGGAGCGAGTGTCCGCCGAGGTCGAAGAAGTGGTCGTCGATGTGCACCTTGGCCGCGCCGGTGACGTCCGCGAACAGGCCGCACAGGATCTCCTCGCGCGGGCTGCGCGGGGCGCGGCTCGTCCCGGAGCCGGTGAACCTGGCGGCGGGCAGCGCCCTGCGGTCCAGCTTTCCGTTGGAGGTCAGCGGGAGCCGGTCCAGGACGACGACCGCCGCGGGCACCATGTGCCGGGGCAGGACCTCGCCGGCCGACCTCCGCACAGCCGCCGGGTCGACGGTCCGCCCCTCGTGCGGCACGACGTAGGCGACCAGGCGCCGCTCGCCGGGTACGTCCTCGCGGGCGATGACGGCTACCTCGCGTACGTCGGCCTCGCGGGCGATGACGGACTCGATCTCGCCCGGTTCGATGCGGAAGCCCCGGATCTTGACCTGGTCGTCGGCACGGCCGAGGAAGTCGAGCTGCCCGTCCGTGCGCCAGCGCGCGAGGTCGCCCGTCCGGTACATCCGCTCGCCCGGCGTGACCGCGGCCTCGGCCGGGCAGGCGACGAACCGCTGAGCGGTCAGCGCCCTGCGTCCCTGATAGCCGCGGGCCAGTGCGGGACCCGCCAGGTAGAGCTCGCCGGCGACGCCCGCGGGGACCGGGCGCAGCGCGCCGTCCAGGACGAGTACCCGCATGTCGTCGATCGGGCGGCCGATCGGCGGCGTCCCGGTGCCGGACAGGGGGTCCGACATCGTCGCGCAGACCGTGCCCTCGGTCGGTCCGTACGCATTGAGCATGCGGCGGCCCGGTGACCAGTCGGCGACGACCTCGGCCGGGCACGCCTCGCCCGCCACGTTGAGGGTCAGGTCCGCGGGCAGCTCGTCGGGCCGCATCGCGGCGAGGACGGCGGGCGGCAGGGTCACGTGGGTCAGCGCGTGCTTGGCGGCGAGCTCGGTCAGGGTGATGCCCGGGACGAGCTGCTCGGGGTGCGCGAGCACCAGTGCCGCACCGGACAGGAGCGCCATCGACGCCTCGGAGAACGCCGCGTCGAAGCTCGGGGACGCGAACTGCAGGACCCGGCTGTGCTCGTCCACCGCGAGCCGCTCGATCTGCCCGAAGGCCAACGAGGCCACACCGGCATGGGTGACGACGACGCCCTTCGGCAGACCGGTGGAGCCCGAGGTGTAGATGACGTACGCGGGGTGGCCCGGCAGCAGGGGGGCGAGCCGGTCGGCGTCGGTCAGGTCGGTGTCCGGCAGAGGGGTGTTCGTGTCGGCCGGGTGGGTGGCGAGCACGATCCGGGGCAGGTCCGCGGGCAGGCCCGCCGGGGTCTCCTCGCCGGTGATGACGCAGGCGGGCGCGGCGTCCGTGCACATGAACGCGAGGCGCTCGGCCGGGTGTTCCGGGTCGAGCGGCAGGTACGCGCCGCCCGCCTTGGACACCGCGAGCATCGCGGTGATCAGCTCGATCGAGCGCGGCAGCGCCAGGGCCACCACGCTCTCGGGGCCGATGCCGGAGGCGACGAGCGAGCGGGCGAGCCGGTTGGCGCGGGCGTTCAGGCGGTCGTAGTTCAGGTCGGTGTCGTCGAGGACGACCGCTGCCGCGTCGGGGGTCCTGGCGGCCTGCGCCTCGAAGAGCGCGGGCCAGGTCGCCGCCGGGTGCTCGCGGGCTGTGTCGTTCCATTCGTGCAGCACGAGGCGGCGTTCGGCGTCGTCGAGCAGGTCGATCCGGCCGACCTCCACGGACGGGTCGTCCGCCATCGCCTGCAGCACGCGCAGCAGGCCGCGTTGGTGGGTCAGCAGGTCGTCCTCGCGGTACAGTGCGCCGCTCGCGTCGAAGTCGAGGCGCAGCCCCTGGCCGTCGCCGCGGTCGTAGACCGTGATCGACAGGTCTTCGACGAGGCCGCCCGCGAGGTTGTGGGACGTCATCGGGTGACCGCCGAAGCCGCGGTCGTAGCTGAACGGCAGGACGTTGACGACCGGGCCGACCAGCGACTCGTCCTCAAGAGACAGCCGCTGGTCGCGGCGCATGTCCTCGTAGCGGTAGCGCTGGTGGCGCAGTGCCTCGCGGGCGCGGGACAGCACGTGCCGGGTGAGGTCGGCGCAGCTCTGCCCGCCGGTGACGGTCAGCCGCAGCGGCAGCAGGTTGGACACCATCCCGGCGGTTGTGGCGACGGGTCCCGTCCGTGCGGCCACGGGCAGGCCGAGCACGAGTTCCTGCGCTCCGGTCAGCCGGTGCAGATAGGCGGCCACTGCGGTGAGTACGACGGTGGGCAGGGCCCGGCCGGTGGACTCGGCGAGGCGCCGCTGGCTGTCCGGGCCGAGCTGTGCCGAGCAGCTCGCATGGCCGTCGGCGGCGCCGGGCGACCCGCCGGCCAGCGTCACCGGCTCCGGCCTGTCGGCCAGTTGGGTACGCCAGTACTCCTGGTCGGCGGCGAAGGCGTCGGACGCGCGGTAGTCGTTCTCCTCGTCGAGCAGGCCGCGCAGCGGGAGGGGCGCGGCCTGCTCGGCCCGCCCCTCGGTCCGCGCGTCGGCACGCCCCTCCGCCTGCTCGTCGGCGACGAGCGCCGAGTACACGTCGGCGACGCGGCGGACCACCATCGCTCCGCTGTAGCCGTCCAGAGCGGCGTGGTGGAACTGGAAGTACCACTGCCAGCGGTCCGTCGCCAGCTTGAACAGGAGCACGGTGTGCAGCGGGCCGCGGGTCAGCTCGACCGGCCGGTCCAGGTCGGCGCGCATCCGCTCGAGCGCGGCGCCCGCCGGGTCCGGCAGCGCGGAGACGTCCACCACGTCCAGGGCGGCGGCACCGTCCGCGACGACGAACTGCCTTGGTCCGTCCGCCTCTTCGGCGAACCGGACGCGCAACGCCTCGGTCTCCTCGACCACTTGGCGCCAGGCCACGGCGAACGCCTCGGGGTCGACGGGGCCGCGGATGTCGAAGTACTCCGCGATCCGGTAGCGGCGGCCGCTGGGATCGAGTTGATGTCTGTACCAGATGCCACGCTGCGCGGCGGAAAGCGGCAGCAGGTCGACGCCGACGTTGCTCATTCTCATTCCCGGGGTAGTAGCCGGTGGGCCAGAGCCCGGCGGACGTTCAGGAGGCTTCGCGCAGGCTCTTGGGCCGCATATCCGTCCAGTGCTCCTCGATGTACGCGAGGCAGGCCTCGCGGCTGCCGTCGGTCAACTGCGCGGTCCAGCCCTCCGGAATATCGGCGAATGCCGGCCAGAGCGAATACTGCGCTTCGCCGTTGACCAGGACGGAAAAGGACGCGTCGTTGTCGTCGAACGGATTCGTCATTGGGCTACCCCTATCGCATCGGCGAGCTCAATCGCAGGCTCGCCCGCGCCGCGGTGTCCCAGCAAGGGGACGGACGGTACGGGACGGAACGAGACACCGTCACTTGTGTTCCCGGCGCGGGGGCGGCTTGTAGCCTGCCGGACGGAGCTGAATTGCATTTCCCTTCTGAATCTCTGATCTGAATTGGGGCCTCCTTTTCATGACCGGACGACCGACGACGAAGCCCGGCCGGCGGGTTGTGATCACCGGGGTCGGCGTGGTTTCCAGCATCGGCACCTCGGTCGCCGAATTCCTCGCCGGGCTGCGCGCGGGCCGCAGCGAGGTGCGGCCCATATCCGCGTTCGACACCACCGGCTTCGAGCACGCCAACGGGTGCGAGATCACCGGGTTCGAACCGGAGCGCTGGATCCAGCGGCTCGACCCCCAAGAGCTCGGCCGGGCCGCCCGGTTCGCCGTGGCCGCCGCGCGGATGGCCGCCGACCACGCCGGTCTCACGCCTCGGACGCTGGCCGCGGGCCGCGTCCTGGTGGCCGTCGGCACGACCGACGGCGAGACGCGTGACCTCGACCGCCTGGTGGCGCAGGACCTCGCGGAGCCGGGCGCGATGGACCCCCGGGTCGTCCGCCGGGCCTCCGCGTCCCGCCTCTCGGCCTCCATCGCCCGGGAGTTCGGGCTCGCCGACGCCGAGGCGGTGACCATTCCGACGGCGTGCGCCGCGGGCAACTACGCGATCGGCGCCGGGCTCGACGCCATCCGGGCGGGCGACGCGGAACTGGCCTTCTGCGGCGGCGCGGACGCGATCTGCCTCAAGACCTTCGCCGGGTTCTACCGGCTCGGCACCATCGCCCCCGACCGCTGCCGGCCCTTCGACCTCGAACGCAAGGGCATCCTCACCGGCGAGGGCTCGGGGATGCTGGTCCTGGAGAGTCTCGATTCGGCGCTCGCCAGGGGCGCGGAGATCCACGCCGAGGTCCTCGGGTACGGCCTCAACTGCGACGCGTACCACCAGGTGGCGCCGCTCGAGGAGAGCGTCGCCGACTGCATGCGTCTCGCGGTCGCCGACGCGGGCATCAAGCCGGACGAGGTGGATCTCGTCTCGGCGCACGGCACCGGCACGAAGGCCAACGACAGCACAGAGGCGAGGGCGATCCACGCCGTCTTCGGCGACCGTCCGCCGCGCACGGTGTCGATGAAGTCGATGCTCGGGCACACCATGGGCGCGGCAAGCGCGCTGGCCGCGATCGGCTGCACGCTGGCCCTGGAGCACGGGTTCATCCCGCCGACCGTCAACCACACCACGACCGACCCGGACTGCGACCTCGACTGCGTGCCCAACGAGTCGGTGGCGGCGGACCTGCGGATCGTGCAGAACAACGGGCTCGCCTTCGGCGGCAACAACGCGGTGGTCATCCTCGGCCGCTACGACGGAGGAGCAGCGTGACAGGCATACGACCCGTCATCACGGCATGGTCGGCGATCTCGCCGTTCGGGTTCGGCGCGGACGCGTTCCGTGCCGGTCTTCGGGCCGGGGTCCCGGCGATTCGGGCCGGGGCCCCGGCAACGACCGCCGCGGCCCGGCTCGTCCCGGACTTCGACGCCCGTGCCGTACTCGGCAAGAAGGGCACCCGCTCGATGGACCGCGTCACCGCGCTTTCGGTGGCGGCGGTCGGTGAACTGGCGGGCGCTCCGGGCGAGTCCGGCACACCGGCCGATGGCCCGGCCCCCGGCCTGGTGCTCGGCACCAGCGGCAGCGTGCAGTCCACGATGGACTTCACGCGCAGCTCGCTCGACGGCGACCGGCCCTTCTACGTCGACCCGGCCCGCTTCCCCAACACGGTGATGAACTGCGCGGCGGGGCAGTGCGCGATCTGGCACGGGCTCAAGGGCCCGAACGCGACGATCGCCGGTGGCCGCGCGGCCGGTCTGCTTGCCCTGAACTACGCGCGCCGGCTCCAGGTCGGCGGTCGGGCGGGCACGCTGTTCTGCGGCGGCGCCGAGGAGTACTCGGAGGCGCGGGCGCAGCTGCACCGCCTGGGCGCGGGCGGCGCCGACGGCCCGGACTCCCCGGTACTCGGCGAGGGAGCGGCCGTACTGCGCCTGGATCCCGCCGGCTCCGAGGCCGCCGAACGGGACGGCCTCGCCGAGGTCGTCGCGCTCGAATTCGGCGTGTACGAGGACGCCGACGAGATCCGGGCGACGCTGCTCGGCTGTCTGCGCCGGGCCCTCGACCGGGCGGAAGCACGGCCCGCGGACATCGCGCTGGTCGCCCCCGGAGAGACCGGAGAGACCGGCGGCCCGGAACAGGCCGCGCTCGCCGACCTGTTCGGCGGCCAGCCGCCCGCACAGGTCGACTGCGCCGGGCTGATCGGTGACCCGGCCGCCGCGGCTGCCGCCTTCCAGGTGCTCGCCGTGCTCGTCCGCGCCGAGGACGACCCCGCGCTCGCCGGCCGCCTCGCCCTGGTGACCGCGGTCGATCACGACGGCACCCTGGGCTGCGCGCTGCTGCGGCCGTACCCCGCACGCTGACCACGAACACGGCGAGGACTCCTTGACCACACACAGCACCGCAGAGCAGTGGGACGCCATCGTCGTGGGGGGTGGTCTCGGCGGCCTGACCTGCGCGGCCTACCTCGCCGCCGCGGGACGCCGGGTGCTCGTGCTCGAACAGCACGACTGGGCGGGCGGCAACAGCCACGTCTTCCGCCGCCGCCGGGCCTACGAGTTCGACGTCGGCGTGCACTACCTCGGCGACTGCGGACCCGACGGCGTCATCCCGGCCATCCTGGGCGGCCTCGGCGCGGGCGACCGGATACGGTTCCGCGAACTGGACCCCGACTGCTTCGATCAGATCCGGATCCCCGGGCTCACCCTTGACGTGCCCGCCGACTGGGACGCGTACCTGACCCGGCTCGAAGAGGCGCTGCCCGGTGACGTGGAGGGCCTGCGTACGTTCACCCGGATCTGCCGGGCCGTCGGGGGTGAGCAGCGCTGGGCGCTGCTCACCGAAGCGGAGTTGCCTCAGATCGCCGCGGGCACCAAGAACATCCAGGCCTGGGGGCGCAGGCCGCTGACCGACCTGTTCGACCACTGCGCTCTGTCCACCCGGGCCCGTACGGTGCTCGCCGCCCAGTCCCCGAACTACGGCATGGGCCCGGACGTCGCGACGGTCGGCACGCACGCCATGGTGACCGACCACTATCTGCGGGGCGCCTATGTCCCGGTCGGCGGCGGGCAGTTGCTCTCCGCGACGCTCATCGAGGTCCTGGAGGCGCACGGCGGCGAACTGCGCACCCGCAGCCGGGTCACCTCGATCGACGTCACGGACCGGACGGCCACCGGGGTACGCCTGGCGGACGGGACCTCGCTGTCCGCGCCGCTGGTGATCTCCGGCGCCGACTACCGGCGCACGGTGCTCGACCTGGTCGGCGCCGAGCACTTCGGTCCGCGGATCGTCCGCGCGACCCGCGATGCGACGGTGGGGCTGCCCTTCGCGACCGTCTACGTCGCCCTGGACCGGGAGTTGGCGCGGCAGGCAGAGGCCAACGTCTGGTGGTACGACCACGAGGACATCGGCGACCTCTACCGCGGGCTGCAGGCGGGCGATCAGCCGGACGACGTGCGGTTCCTCTTCATCTCGTTCGCCTCGCTCAAGGAGCCGGGCGCGCGGCACCTCTGCCCGCCCGGACACGCGAACTTCCAGCTGATGACGATGTGTCCGCCCGGCTACCGGCACTGGGGCGTCGAGCAAGGGCCCGCCGACGGCGGCACGTACCGCCGTGAGCCCGCCTATCTGGCGGAGAAGCAGCGCTTCACCGAGGCCGTACTGCGGGCGGGCGAGCGGGTCCTTGGGCCGTTCCGGGACAGCATCACGCACCTGGAGCTCGCCACCCCGCTGACCCAGGAGCGGTACACGCTCTCCACCGGCGGATCGCCGTTCGGCCTCGCCACCTGGGGGGCCACGGGCGCCCGGCCGAACACCTCGACCGGCGTCAAGGGCCTGCACGTCGTCGGCCAGAGCACCCGCTACGGCAGTGGGATCACCGGGGTGATGGTCAGCGGGATCTCCTGCGCGGCCCAGATCCTCGGGCGGCCGCTGCTGACCGAGGCGCACGCGGGCGCGGTGTTCGGCGACCCGGACCTGCTGCCCGCGCGCGCCGCGGGGTGGGACCCCCTCGCGGTGTCCCGGGGGGCCGCGAGGCGTGACGCGCGCGGACTGGCCAAGGTGGACTGACGCCTACTGTCGCTTTGTCGGCACCTGTCGATTCGGCGCAGGTCAGCGCTTCACGGCGAGGGTCAGGCCATCGGCGAACGGCAGCATGCACAGGTCTACGCGCTCGTCGTCGCGCAGCTTGGTGTTGAAGGCGCGCAGCGCCCGGGTCTCGTCGTCCTGCACCGACTCGTCGATCACGTGGCCGGACCACAGCACGTTGTCCGCGGCCAGCAGCCCGCCGGGACGCAGCAGCGTCAGGCCGTGCTCGTAGTAGGTCTCGTAGCCTTCCTTGTCCGCGTCCAGGAACACGAAGTCGTAGCCGCCGGCCGCGCCCTCCTCCTGGACGAGGGCGGCCAGGCTCTCGCGGGCGTCGCCGACCCGGAGGTCCACCTTGTCCGCGACCCCTGCCCGCTCGCAGTGCCCGAGCGCGGTCTTCGCCCACTCCTCGCTGATGTCGCAGGCCGTGACGCGGCCGTCGGCGGGCAGGGCCAGTGCCGTACGGAGCAGGCTGTAGCCGGTGAAGACCCCGACCTCCAGGGTCCGCTTGGCGCCGATGGCGCGCAGCAGCACGGAGAGGAACTGGCCCTGCTCGGGCGATATCTGCATGTTGCGCTCGTCGAGCCGCGACGTCTCCTCGCGCAGTTCACTCAGCGGCGCGGGTTCGGACAGGGAGACGTCCGCGATGTAGTCCTGGAGCTGCTCGGTGATGTTGACCTGGATTCTCATGGCTTCGCTCTCAGTGTCGTGTCGGCCGGCCAAAGACCGGGGATGGGGTCACAGCCGGGTCAGGAACCGCTGCACCTCGTCGACCAGGTGGTCGACCGATTCGGCGGCGAAAAGCACCGGCATGCAGTCCGTGTCGTCGAAGTCCTGCGCGACGATGGCGGCGGTGTCGAACGGCCGCAGATCCACCTGCTCCAGGGATTCCATCTCCGCGACGGAGGAAAGGAGAGCGGCGCCGCACACGCGGGGCCTGCCGTCCTCGTACACGACGCCGGTCTCCATGGCGAACCAGAAGACCTGGATCAGGTCCCGCAGGGCGCGCGGTTCGGACACCCGCAGGGCGGCCTGGCCGAAGCGCCGGTAGAGGTCCGCGAACACGGGGTCGCCCAGCATCACGGCGTGGCCGACCAGCTCGTGGATGACGTCGGGTTCCGGGGAGTGGTAGAGCGATTCGGGGCGCCGCAGGTACTGCGTCGCGTAGAACCCGCTGTCCGCGAAGGTGCCGAGGAACAGCTTGGCCGGGACGGTGCCTTCGGCGGGCTGCAGCCGGAAGCCGGTGAGGCCGGTCAGGACCGGTGAGACGTCCGCCAGTTGCGGGACCCGCTGCCGGTCGAGGACGACCGCTTCGGCGGCCCGCCGGTAGTTCTCGCACGCCATTTCCCTGTGCAGGGAACTCAGCTTGGCGGTAACCGTCTCCCAGAGGGTGTCCTCCTCCTCGGTGTATTCGATGGTCGGCAATGGTTCACCGGGGCGCCAATCCCTGGCCATTTGCTGACGATTGGCCTTCTGCCTCTCGTATTCATCAGTCATCGCGTTTACTTTCGCCCATCCCCTCGAAGTGGCGGCACAACTCTCCCCAATAAGCCACTTCACGCTAACCCACCGTCCTGCGGCGGGACATGGGGGAAAACTGTCTCGTTCCGTCCCGTGCCGTCCATGACCTTGCGGGACACCGCCCGCACGCGTGAGATCTGAACCACTGAACCGATGCTCAACTCGCATACCGGAGAACGAGGTCACGACCGTGGCAATGATCACTGACGAGAATTTCGCCAAGATAAAAGAAATCGTCTGCGAAATCCTTGAGCTCGAGGAGGAAGAGGTCACGGCCGAGGGCCTGTTCAACGAGGAGTACGGCGCCGACTCGCTGCGCGCCATCGAGATCCTGGGCGCCCTTGAGCGCGAGTTCGGTGTGGTCATCGACCAGGCCGAGCTCGTCCGGATGACGAATCTGCAGGGCGTCTACGCCGTCGTGGCCGAGACCGCGGGCTGGGCCAAGTAGCAATCCCCGCGCAGGGAATGAGGAGCTGATGGCGTCACCTGACAGGCGGGTGGTCCTGACCGGTCTCGGCGTGCTGTCGAGCATCGGGACCGGGGTCGAGGAGTTCACCGCCGGCCTGCGGGCCGGGCGCAGCGGCGCGGGGCCGATCACCGCGTTCGACACCGCCGGCTTCGAGCACTCGACCGGCTGCGGACTCGGCGAGTTCGACGCGGAGGCCTGGATCCAGAACCTTCCCGTCGACTCGCTGGGACCGGCGAGCCGGTTCTCGGTGTCGGCGGCGCGGATGGCCGTCGCGGACGCCGGTCTCGACCTCGACGCGCTGCGCGAGCGGCCCGGCGTGATCTCCATCGGCACCACCGACGGCGAGTCCCGCGACCTCGACGAACTGGTGGAGACCGAGCTCGCGCACGGCCCCGCGGCGATGGACCCCCAGGTCGCGGGACGGCTCAGGGCGGCCCGTCTGTCCTCGGCCGTCGCCCTGGAGCTCGGTCTCTCGGACGTGGAGGCGGTGACCATCCCGACGGCGTGCGCCGCAGGGAACTACGCCATCGGGTACGGCTACGACGCGGTCCGCTCGGGCGATGCCGATTTCGCCCTCTGCGGCGGAGCGGACGCCATGTGCCGCAAGACGTTCGCCGGGTTCTACCGGCTCGGCACCATCGCCCCCGACCACTGCCGCCCCTTCGACGTCGACCGCAAGGGCATCCTCACCGGCGAGGGCGCGGGCGTACTGGTCCTCGAGGACCTCGATTCGGCGCTCGCCCGCGGGGCCCGGATCTACGCCGAGGTGCTCGGCTACGGCCTCAACTGCGACGCCTACCACCAGGTCGCGCCGGACCGCTCCAGCGTGGCCCGGGTGATGTCGCTCGCGCTGGAGAACGCGGGCGTCAAGCCGCACGAGGTGGACCTCATCTCGGCGCACGGCACCGGCACGAAGGCCAACGACATCACCGAGTCGCAGGCGATCCGCGAGATCTACGGCGACCGGCCGCCGCGCACGGTGTCGGTCAAGTCGATGCTCGGGCACACCATGGGCGCGGCGAGCGCCCTGGCCGCGATCGCCTGCGCGCTTGCGATCACCCACCGGTTCATCCCGCCGACCATCAACCACAACCGCACCGACCCGGAGTGCCGGATCGACTGCGTGCCCAACCACGCCGTCGAGGCCGACCTGCGGATCGTGCAGAACAACGGTCTGGGCTTCGGGGGCAACAACGCGGTCGCGGTCCTGGGCCGGTACGAGGAGTCCCGTTGAGCGAGCACGCAGGCTGGCCGATCGCCGGAACCGGCGCGGTGGCCGCCATCGGCCGGTCCCCGGCCGAGATCTTCACTTCCCTGTGCACGGGCACGTCCGGCCTGCACCCGATGCGGGGCTTCGACCGCTCGTACTACACGAGCGACCGGCTGTACGAGATCGACGACCGCGGCGACGCGGGCGACGTCCCGGGCCGTGCCACCGCCTTCCTCCTCGACGCGATCGCGCAGGCGCTCGCCGAAGCCGGTCTCGACGAGCAGTTGGGAGACATCCCCGTCCTGGTCGGCACGGGGCTGCGGGAGCTGCGCTCGGTCGAGCTGTGGGCCCGCGGTGGTGTCCCGTACTCGGCCGCGGAGCTGCACTTCGGCACCGCGCTGCGCGAGCGCTTCGGCGCGACCATGACGCACACCGTCTCGAATGCCTGCTCGGCGTCGCTCTACGCGCTGTCGATGGCCACCGATCTGCTGGCCGCGGGCGCCGAGACCGTGGTCGTGGCCGGTGTCGACGCCGTCACCGAGAGCATGGTGGGGATCGCCGACCGGCTGCAGTCGGTGGCACCGGACACCGTGCGCCCCTTCGACCGCAACCGGATGGGCACGATCCTCGGCGAAGGCGCGTCGGCCGTGGTGCTGCGCCGCACCGAGGACCAAGGCCGCCCGAGCCTCGGCCGGGTGCGCGGCGTCGCCGTCAACTGCGACGCCCACCACACCACCGCCCCCGAGGCCGGGAGTATCACCGCCGCGATCCGCGACGCGCACCGCAGGGCCGGTGCCACGCCCGACGACATCGACCTGGTGATGCTGCACGGCACCGGAACCCACGCCAACGACGCCGCCGAAGCCGGCGCCCTACGGGCGGTGTTCGGCCCCGCCCCGGAGAAGACGCTGATGACGGCGATGAAGTCGATGACCGGCCACACCTCCGGAGCCTCCGGACTGCACAGCCTGATCGTCGCCCTGCACGCCATGGCGGACGGTCTCGTACCGCCGACGCTCGGTCTGGAAGAACCCATCGAGGAGGCAGGGGAGTTCCGGATCGTACGGAACACTGCCGCCCCGGCGGACCTGGCGCTCGCGCAGGTCAACGCCTTCGGCTTCGGCGGGGTCAACGCGGTCGCACTCGTGGAGGGCCGCCGATGAGCACGCTCGCCACCGGCGTGGGCCTGGCCGTGGCCGGCGCGCCGGACGCCACGGATCTCACGACGCGCACCGCGGAGGGCGCGGCGCCCTTCGACCCGGCCGCCCTGATCGGCAAGAAGGGGCTGCGCTATCTGGATCAGGCGACCCGGCTCGCGCTCTGCGCGGCACGGGACGCCCTGAACGCCGCAGGCCTGATGACCGGCGACGCGCGGCTGACCCCGCCGTCGCCCGGCGGCGGCGCCCCGACCGCGGCCGTCGAACTGCTGGTGCCCGCAGAGTCGGTCGCGGTCGTCGTCAGCTCGAACTTCGGCAATCTGGACTCGGTGTGTGAGGTCGCCACCACCATCACGGCCGACGGCGGCACCAGGCTCCTCAGCCCGGTCTACGCGCCGCGCCTTTCGAGCAACGTCACCGCTTCCGAGATCGCGATCAGGTTCGGTCTGCGCGGCCCGAACCTGATGATGTGCAACGGCCCGACCTCCGGTCTCGACGCGATCCACTGGGCCACGGTGCTGCTTGCGGCCGGTCGCGCCCGGCACGTCCTGGTGGTCGGCGCGGAGCCGGCCAACGACGTCGTACGACGCCTCACCGGCCACGAGCACCCGCTCGACGGCGCCGCGGCGCTGGTCATCGAATCCCCGGCGACCGCGGCCGAGCGCGACGCCCCGGTGCTCGCCGCGCTCGACGGATACGTCCGCACCGGCTCCCTGGCCGACTGCGTGTCCGCGCTCGGCGGTGACCCCCGCGCCTGGTTCGCGCCGCGGCAGGCACCGGCGGACGTCCTCACCGGCGTGCCCCGGCACGCCGTCGAGGACCGCTGGGGCCCGGCATCGGGCGCGCTCGGGGTACTCCAATGCGCCGCCGCCGTGGGCCACTTCGCCGCAGGCGGGGACGGCCCGGTGTACGCGGTGGCGGGTACGGACGCCGACGACGCCGTCGCCGGGCTCGTCCTCACCGCGCCGGGCGGCGCGGTGGCCGGAGACGGAGTGGGCCGCGCGTGAATCCGGCATCCCTGCCCCCCGGTATACCGCCCGTGCTGCTCCGGCAGCGCACGATCAGTGAAGGCCCCGGACTCCGGGTGCTGCTGCTGCACGGCATGGCGGACGGCAGCAACGTGTGGGAGCGGCTGCTCGCGCTCGCGCCGCACCGTGCGGAGCTGCGCGGTGCCGAGATCCACACGGCCGAACTGCCCTGGCGCGGCACCGGTCCGACCGACTGGGCGCACCGCGTGGACTCCGCGTCGTGGCTGGCCGAGACGCTGGACGAGCTCGCGGACACCGTGGGCCCGGCCGACGTCGTGGTGGCGCACTCCTTCGCCGCCATGCTGCTGCTCGACCTGGCCTGTGGCGCGTCCGCGCACACCGCGCACCGGCTCAAGGGGATGGTCCTTGTGTCCCCCTTCTTCCGGCCTCGGCCCGAGGACTTCGGCTGGGACACGATGACGGGCCTGCCGGAGCAGTTCGTCCGGACCATGGAGGAGGGCATCCGGGTGGCGGCCGGGCCCCGGTCGAAGCCCGAGCTGCACCGCGCCCTGGCGGAGCGGCTGTGCGAGACGATCGGCCCTTACGGCTGGTCGCGGTTCTTCGAGTCGTACCTCCGCACGCCGTGGCTGCGTACGGCTGAGGTCCGTACGTCCGTGCTCGTCGTCTCCGGCACCGAGGACCGCATCGCGGTGACCGGGGAGGCACAGGACCTCGTCGCCCGGATGCCCGCGGCGGCCCTGCACACGATCGAGGAGACCGGTCACTTCCCGATGGCCGAGCAGCCGGCGCGGTTCGCCGACGCGCTCGGCGGTTTCCTGCGCCGTATCCCGGCCGCCCCCGAAGCGGCCGGGGAGCGGCCGCGTCCAACGCTAGTGGAGCGAATCTGATGGCTGACATCGACACCGCGGTCAAGAACGTGGTCACGGAGACCACCACCGTCTCCCTCACGCCCGGGTACGAGGGCGCCAACATCGGCACGTACATCGGCTTCAAGCACGTCAACTACCTGGTCGAGAAAGCGGTGATCGAGCACTTCCGGCGGCAGGGCCTGCCGGTCGGCGGGCTCTACGAGAGCTACGGCCTTGGCTTCGACCTGATCGACCTGGAGGCGCGGCTGCGCGGCGGGGTGTTCGTCGACGACGAGGCCACGCTCGAGGTGCTGCCGGTGACGGGCGACGACGACACGGCGTTCCGGTTCAAGGTCGCGATCAGCGTGCTCCGCGACGGCGCGCCGAAGAAGATCGTCACCGCGTCGGCGGCGGCCGTGCTGCGCCGGGACGAGGACGACCGGCGGCTGCCGGGCCGGGTGCCCGCCCCCGCCGTGCTCGACCGCTTCACCGTGGCCGCGATCGGCTCCCCGGAGCCCGGCGACGCCGTTCCCGCCACGGGCGGGGAGCTGCTGCCGTCGGGCGGCTCCACCGACCGGGACCCGGTGCTCGACCAGCTGCTCGCGGGCCGCAACGGCTACGGCTGGAAGTTCCGCATCCCGTATCCGTACGTGCACTTCTTCAGCCGGATGCACATGTCGTCCTACCTGCGGCAGATGGAGGAGGCCAAGCACCGCTTCGTCGACGCCCGCGGCATCTCCATCGGGTCACAGCTCGCGGAGCGCAACTGGATCCCGGCGGTCACGCATTCGCGGATCGAGATACTCGGCGAGGCCCTCCTCGAAGAGGAGCTCTACACCGTCTACACGGTCGAGAGCATCTTCAAGAGCCTGCTCTACACCGCGCGCATGGACTGCTACGTGGTGCGGGATGGCCGCCTCCTCCAGGTGGCCACGGGTGTGATCACTCACGGCTACGGCGTCGTGGAGGACGGCAACCAGGCACGGGTCGTGAGCTGGGACGACCGGATCGACCGCGCCCTCAAGGGCGAGCCGGGTGCGGGGACGTGACGGCTCCGGTCATCACCGCCTGGTCCGCGGTCTCGCCCTTCGGCCTCGGCCGTGAGGCGTTCGCGGCCGGGGTCGCCGCCGGCAGGTCCGCGGTGACCAGGGCCGAGGACTGGCCCGTCCCGCGGCAACGGGTCGCGCCGGTACCGGACTTCGTCGCCGCTCAGGTGCTCGGGCGCAAGGGCACCCGGTCGATGGACCGGGTGTCGGCCCTGGCCGCCGCCGCGGCGGGCGAACTCCTGGGCGCCGAGAGCCGGCACCAGGAGGCGGCGACGGGCGAGCAGGCGGCCCTCGTGCTGGGGACCACCGCGGGCAGCAGCACGAGCATGATGGACATCACCCGGGACACGCACACCCGCGCGATGCCGTTCCACATCGACACGCCGCGGATCCCCAACGCCATCATGAACAGCTCCGCCGCGCAGTGCGCCATCCGGCACAACCTCAAGGGCCCCAACACGACGGTCGCGGGCGGCAGGGCCGCCGGGCTCTTCGCGCTGCGTTACTCCCTGCGGCTGCTCTCCGGCGGCCACGCGCGCTCGGTGCTCTGCGGCGGCGCGGAGGAGCTCACCACGGACCGCGGCTGGCTGGAACACCACGCGGGCGATCCGGACCGTCCCGCCGCACTGGGCGAGGGCTGCTCGCTCCTGCTCGTCGAACCCGCGGCGCCCGCGGGCGCGCCGGTGCTCGCCGAGGTCATCGGCGTCACCCTCGGGGTGTTCCGCGACGGCGAGCAGAGCGCCGCGCTGGCCGACTGCCTCTCCCGCGCCCTGAAGCGGGCCGGGGTCACGGCGGCCGACCTGTGGGCCGTGTCGCCGGCGGTCGGGCAGGGCGAGGTGCACGTCGACGGGTACGCCCCGCGGGCGCTGCCCGGCGAGGAGGCCTGGGGAGACGCCGGGGCCGCCGCCGCCCCGTTCCAGATCGCCTCCGTGCTCGCCGCTGCCGAGCAGGATCCCGCCGCCCGCGGACGCGTCGCGGCGGTCCTCTCGGCCGACCGCGACAACGTCCTCGGCTGTGCCCTTTTCCGCATCCCGAAGGAACCAGGGAGTACCCATGCCTGACCCCACACCCGCCGAGCCGACACCGGTCGCGCTGGTGAGCGGCGGATCGCGCGGCATCGGCCGTGCGGTCGTGCGCCGCCTCGCCGAGGACGGCTACGACGTGGCTTTCTGCTACGTCAACGGCGAGGAGCCCGCCCGGCAGTTGGAGAAGGAGGTCACCGAACTCGGCAGGCGCGCGGTCGCCACCCGGGTCGACGTGGTGGACGCCGATGCCGTACGCGCGTGGGTGCGCGCCACGGAGGGCGAACTCGGCACGATCGGCGCCGTGGTGACCTCCGCGGGCGTGACCAGGGACGGCGCGCTGGCACTCATGCCGGACGAGGACTGGCACACCGTCCTCGACATCAACCTGGACGGCATGTTCAACGTCTGCCGGTCCGCGATCTTCGAAATGATGAAGAGCCGCTCCGGAGTGATCGTCAACCTGTCGTCGGTCGCCGGTGTGCAGGGCCACGCGCGGCAGACCAACTACTCGGCCGCCAAGGCCGGGATCATCGGGTTCACCCGGTCGCTGGCCAAGGAAGTGGGCCCGTACGGGATCCGCGCGAACGTGGTCGCCCCCGGGTTCATCGAGACCGACATGACCGCCCGCCTGCCCGAGGCGGTCGCCAAGGACGCCGTCGAGCGGACGGCGCTGCGGCGGATGGGCCGCGCCGAGGAGGTGGCGGACCTGGTGTCGTTCCTGGTCTCGCCCCGCGCGGCCTTCATCACCGGGACCGTCCTTGAGATCGACGGCGGCATCTCGATCTGAGCGCCCGCAGGAGAGCCCGGAGCGCCCTACCGGAGCGCCCCACAGGAAACCCGCCGGAAAGGAAGCCCCGGACATGGCCAGGAAGCCACCCCGCTGGTACTTCTCGCTGCGCAGCCCGTACTCGTGGTTCGCGTACCGCGACCTGATGGACCGCTACCCCGACGTGGCGGACACGATCGAGTGGATCCCGTTCTGGGAGCCGGACGGACAGACCCAGGCGCTCCTGGAGAAGGACGGCGTCCAACTGCCGATCGTGGAGATGTCCCGCGCGAAGAACTTCTACATCCTCCAGGACGCCCGGCGGCTGGCCGAGGCCCGCGGCCTCACGGTCACCTGGCCGGTGGACCGCGACCCGAACTGGGAGATCGCCCACCTCGGCTACTTGGTGGCCGAGGACGCGGGCCTGGGCCGGGAGTACGTGGCGGCCGCCTACCGCACCCGCTGGCAGCAGAGCCGGGACATCACCGACCGGGCCGTCATCGCCGAACTCGCCGCCGAGCTCGGCCTGGACCCCGCCCTGGTATCCGGCGCCCCGGACGACCAGGAGATGCGGCGCCGGGGCGCCGATGCGCTGACCCGCTCGTACAAGGACGGCCTGTTCGGCGTCCCCTTCTTCATCCACGGCCACGACAAGTTCTTCGGCGCCGACCGGTTGCGCGCCTACGTGGCGAAGGTCCGCGGCGAGGAGCCGGGTCCGGACACCTATCTCACCTGGCTGGACGAGCCGGGCCTGGTGCCCGAGCCGGTCACGGCCGGTGGCGACGCAGGCCACGCGGGCGGCTGCGGCTGACGCCGCGACCGCCGCGCAGACGAACAACGGAAGGAAGATCCCATGACCGCCGAAACCGCCCTGGACACCGAAGAGCTGCGCGAGATGATCGCCGATGTGCTGGAGGTCGACGGAGCGTCGATCACCCCGGAGATCGACTTCGTCCGCGACCTCGGCGTCGACTCGCTCCTGGCCATGGAGCTGGCCGTCACCCTGGAGCGCCACTACCGCGTCAAGATCGAATCGCACGAGATCGGGGACGTACGGACGCTGCAGGACATCTCCGCGCTGCTGCACCGGAAGCTGCGGAACCCGGCGTGACCCAGGACCCACCGGCCGAGCGGTACCTGCTCGTCGAGACCCAGTCCGGCGGCACGGCGGAGCGCTTCCTCGCCGACGCCGCCGCGCTCGCGGGCGCCGGCGAGCGGGTGTGCCTGTTCCTCGCCGCGGACGGCGTCGCGCTCGGGATCCACGGGGCGAGCGCCGGGCTTCCGCGGTTCATCGGTGCCGGCGGGCAGGCCTGGATCGACGAGTTCACCCTCGCCCACCGGGCGTTGCACGCCGCGCCCCTGACGCCCGGCGTGCGGACCACCGGCATGGGCGACGTGGCGGACTGGCTCCTGGAGCCCGGCACCAAGGTGGTGTGGCACTGACCATGGCCGCCACCGTCGAACGCCGTACCTGGGACGTCCTGGTCGTCCTCACCGCGCCGCCGCACACGGGCGACGCCCTGACCACCGTGCTCCGCCTCGCCCAGGCCGTGCTGGAGCGGGAGCACACCATCCGGGTCTGGGCCTGCGGTTACAACACCATGCTGACCCAGGCCTCGCTCGGCGAGACCAAGCCCGCCGACCTGCGCGACCCGGCGACGCCCGCGCCGACGGCCGGTGCGCTGATCCGGGGCCTGCTCACCGCGCACAAGGGCCGGTTCAGCTGGATCGTCTGCACGGCGTGCAGCGCGGAGCGCGGCGCGCGGGACCACATCGCCGAGGTCCGTCTCCGCTCCGACGCCCGCCTCGCGGCGACGATCGCCGCGGCCCGCAGGACCGTCTACATCGGGGGTGCCTAGTGGCCTACCTGGCCATCATCGACCGCGGCTACCGCGGCAGCGCCGAGGCGCAGTTCTTCGACGCGCTGTACGGCGTCGAGATGCTGGGCGACCAACTCGGAGGCATGGATGTGGTGTTGCGCGGCACGAGCGTGACCGCGGCGCTTGCCGGTGCCGCTCCGCCGCCCGAGGTGCGGGTCGGGCCGACGGTCCTGACCACCCTCGGGGATCCGCGCCGGTCCGTCCGCGCGCTGGTGGACAAGGGCTCCGCGGTCTACGTCGACGAGCCGGGCCTCGCCGCCTTCGGCCTTCAGAACGCTCCTCTGCTCCCCGGCGTCACCCGCCTCGACACCGCCCAACTGGCCGCCCGCTGGGGCGAGTACGCGGGGGTGTGGTTCCTGTGACGGTTCCTGTGACGCTTCCCGTGAACGGGCAGCGGAGTTACGCCCGGCCGCTCGACGGCACCGATCGGATCACGGCCCGCGTCGAGGCGGACGAGTTGCTGATCGAGGCGGAGAAGGTGGTCCGGTCCACCGACCCCTACCTGGCGGGGCATTTCCCGGGTGTCACCCTCTATCCGGCGATCTTCCTGCTCGACGGCATCCGTCAGGCGGTCGGCGCGGAGCTCCACCGCTCCCCCGCACTCGCCGCGCACATCGGCCCCGGAGGCCCCGGAGACCCCGGCGGCCCCGGGGACGACTGGCTCGAACTGGGGACGCTGCGCTCCGCGCGCGTGCTGCGCCCGATGCTCGAGGGAGATGAACTCCGGCTGCTGATAAGAGTGTCGGCCGGGCGCCCCGGTGCCCTATGGGCCGCGCTCGACTGCCGCCGCGGCGACGACGTCCAGGTGGCGAAGATGACCGTGGAACTGGTCCGAGGAGGGACCTCATGAACTCCGGGTACGCGCAGCTGCTCGCGCTCCTTCCGGTCCGGCACCCCATGGTCCTCGTGGACCGGGTGACCGGCTTCGAACCCGGCGACTCCATCGAGACCGCCAAGGCCGTGACCGGCAGCGAGCCGTGCTACCAGGGCATGGCCGAAGGCCTCCCGGCCGAGCGGTACGCCTACCCCCGGTCCATGATCCTGGAGTCCTTCGGGCAGTCCGCGGCGCTGCTCTGGCTCGGTGGCCGTGAAGGCTCTGCCGCCGCTGACAGCCTGCCGATGGTCGGCCGGCTGCGGGACTGCGCGTTCAGCGGCTCGGCGTTCCCCGGCGACGTGATCAGGCACCGCGTACGCGTCGAACGGCTGGTGGACGACAACGCGTTCATGAGCGGCGAGAGCCTGATCGGCGACCAGGTGATTCTCACCGTCGGATCCCTGATCGCCGTGGCCCGCCCGGCCGCCGTGGTCACCGGTGGGGCGGCGCCGTCCGCCGTCGACGCCCCGGCCGCTTCACGCCACCGTGAGGGTGCGGCACGGTGAGTCGCCGGACTTGCGCTCCTCGGCACGGGCGAACGCCTGCAGCACCCGGTGCATGGTGAACTCGTGACTGCCGACCTCCGCCACCAGGTGCTCCGACTCCAGCTGACCGGTCAGCCGGTCGGCCTCGGCGAGCGGTATCCCGGCGAGCGCCGCGCCGGTCTCGAGCGTGAACCCGTCGTCGTCGACGAGGCCGATCTTCCGGAAGTAGCGCCTCGCGTCGAGACCGAGCCTGCGGTACGAGAACTCCAGTTCGGCACGGAGGGAACTGTCGTGGTCGCCGTCGAGCGCCAGGGAGAGGAGCTGACTGTCGTCACGCATGGTGCGTACGAAGTTCTTGAAGCCCTGTCCGGGCCGGTCGGAGAACTTCACGGCGGCGAGGCGCAGCACGAGCGGCAGATACCCGCACAGCTCCGCCAGTTCCTCCAACTCGGCGTGGGCGCCGACCAGATACTCCTCGTCGATGACGGCACGCAGCACCGTGCACGCCGCCTCGGGGGCGAGCACGTCCAGGACGAGACGCTGCGCCGCTTCCCTGGCCACGAGCCCGGACATCCGGTTGCGGCTGGTGACGACGGTCCGGCAGTGCTCACCGGTCGCGAGCAGCGGGCGCACCTGTTCGGTGTCGCAGGCGTTGTCGAGGACGATGAGCATGCGGCGATTGGCGAGCAGCGAGCGGTAGCGCTCCACCCGGCGCCATGGATCGGCCGGACAGTCCCTCTCCGGCACACCCAGTCCGCCGAGCAGCTTGGCCAGGGCCTGTTCGCTGTCCAACGGCCCCTGGGCGCACCGCAGATCGACATACAGCTGGCCGTCGGGGAAGTCCTCGATCAGGTGGTGCGCCCACCGGATCGCGAACGCGGACTTCCCGACGCCTGCGGGGCCGGAGATGAGGAGGACGCTGCCTCCGGGCCGACGCATGACCAGTTCGTCGGCGACCTCGAGTTCGGTGCCGCGCCCGGCCAGGAACCGCACGTCGAGCGGGAGATGCCGGGGCACCACGGTCCCCGCCTTGGGCGCGTCGGCCACCGCGTCGGCCTGCGGGGCTTCGCCCTCAGCGCCGTCCCTCGCTCCTGCCGCGTAGAGCGTCCGCCAGCGGGCGAGCCAGCTCTCGGTGGCTTCGGCGACCCGCTCCGGCGACTGCCCGCCGTACTCCAGGCAGGCCGTCACGAATGCGGAGACGAATTCCGAGCGCGGAAGCTTGTCCCCGCGCAGGACGGTCGAGACCGTACTCCGCGGTAGGGCGTCGACCTCGTCGCCATTGGCGGCCTTCGTCAACCCGCCCAGTTTCTGCAGACGCCGCATAGAAGGCTGCCCGACGCTCAGCCTGAGTTCTCGCAGCTGCTGCACGAATTCTGATGCGTTGTTAGATATCACCTTAGACAATTGTTCCCCCGAAATTGCCGAAAATTTACCCAGTTTACGGAACCGGGCCGCCCGTTCAGTGAATGGCTGAGGTCTTCTTCGCGGCCCGGCCCGCCATGTCCTTGCCGAAGTCGCGCGACGCGAGACCGAACAGGGCGCCACCGAGAATGAACCAGGGGTTCCACACCGCGAGCGTCCAGAACTTCTGCGCGGCGCTCACCTCGCCGACGGTCGACACCCCGGCGATGAGCAGCGCCTCGACGACAACGCCGCGGACCAGCAGCAGCGCGCAAATCCCCTGGCCGAGCAGCCGGAGCGCCTGCCACCTGCGCCCCCGCACACCGCGCCGCCGCAGCCCCAGGGCCACGCCCGCGCCGACCAGGCACAGAAGGCCTACTCCCCAGAGGCCGCCGGCCACGAACCAGGCCGGCCGCTCGGTCGCGAGCTCCTGACCTGCCGAGACATCCAGACCCACTTCCCCACCGAGAGCCCAGAAGAAATGCAGGCCGGCGAAAATTACCGCCCAGCCCGCGGCGAGATACCCGGCACGCCGTGTCCAACCGAACCGCAATCCGCCACCCCCGTTTTGGAATCGAATCGAAACGCCTTCGACAGCCCGATACTTCCCCACGAGCGGCAGGTGGCGCAAACGCGACGGTGAGCAATTACCCGTGATGTGCGCCACGTTGGAAGTATGTCACGGTGGAATTCGTTGAGGCGTAAACGAAACCCTTCACGAATCGGCCCCCGAAAGCATTGCCCGCAGGGCCGGGGCGATCTGCGACAACGCGTCGGCCTCGGTCATCTGATTGTGCTCGCAGTCGACCTCGACCTCCGTGATCCGGCCCGTGACCAGGGGCTGCCAGCTGGACGCGAAGTCCGGCTCGTCCGGGTGGGAGCGCCTCGCGGTGAAGAACAGCACGTCGGTGTCGACCTTGCGGTCGAACGGCTCGCTCAGCATCGCGGTCTGCCGGCCGAGGATCTCCGGCAGCGCGGCAAGGCTGCGCTCGCCCAGACCGGCAAGGGGGTGGTCGATCTCGCGCAGGAACGCGTGCACGCGGCCGAAATCGAGCCCCTCGCCCGCCACTTGGGGCAGATCGAGGCCGACGTAACGCAGCGCCTGGAACATCACGTCCGCGTCCGGATCGGCGTAACCGGGTCCGGGGACCGTGCTGTCGAGCATGGCAAGGAGGCGCACCTCCTCGCCCCGGTCGCGCAGCAGCCCGGCGATGGCGTGGGCCACCGCGCCGCCGGACGACCAGCCGAGGAGCTGGTACGGGCCGTGCGGCTGCACCGAGCGGATCTGGGCGAGGTAGTCGACCGCCATTTCGTCGACCGAAGCGGCGTACCCGCCCTGCCCGTCAAGGCCACGGGCCTGGAGCGTGTAGAGCGGCTGGTCCTTCTCCAGGCGCTGCAGCAGGCCCGCGTACACCCAGCCGAGGCCGGTCGCCGGATGCACGCAGAACAGCGGGGGCCGGCTGCCTTCGGTGCGCAGCGGCATCAGGACCTGGAGCGAATCAGCGCCGGAGGCTTCCGGGCCCTTCGCGTCGAGGCGGTCGGCGAGCGCCGCCACGGTCGGCGCCTCGAACAGGGTCCGCACGGCGAGCTCGACACCGAGCCGCTCCCGCGCCTTCGCCACCAGCCGGGTGGCGAGCAGGGAGTGCCCGCCCAGCTCGAAGAAGCTGTCGTCGATCCCGACCTTCGGCACCCCGATCACCTCGGCGAACAGCTCGCACAGCGCCTGCTCCCCGGCATCGCGCGGCCCGCGTCCGTCGGCGGACTGCGCGGCCCCCGGCGCCGGCAGCATCCGCCGGTCCAGCTTTCCGCTGGCGGTCAGCGGCAGCCGCTCCAGCGGCACGACCGCCGACGGGACCAGATGGCCCGGCAGTTCACGGCGCGCGAACTCGATCAGCTCGGCGGGCTCCGCCTCGTGGCCGTCCACGGCCACGGCGTACGCGACGAGCGTGGTGTCACCCTGCTGGTCCCGCCGCGGGATCACCGCGACCTGCGCGACGGTCTCGTGCCGGGCGAGCACGGCCTCGGTCTCGCCGGGCTCCGCCCGCTGACCGCGGATCTTGACCTGGTCGTCGACCCGGCCGACGAACTCCAACTGGCCGTCGGAACGCCAGCGCACGAGGTCTCCGGTGCGGTACATCCGGTCGCCGGAGCCGCCGAACGGGCAGGCGACGAAGCGTTCGGCGGTCATCCCGGGCCGTCCGAAGTAGCCACGGGCGAGCCCGTCACCAGCGAGGTACAGCTCACCGGTGACGCCGGGCGGCACCGGGTTCATGCCGTCATCCAGCACATAGGTGCGGTAGTTGGTCATGGCGCGGCCGATCGGTGCCACGCCCGCGGCGTTGCCGTCGTCGTACCACTCGGTGGCGTAGACGGTGGCCTCCGTCGGGCCGTAGAGGTTCGCGATCCGTACGCCGGGGGCCGCAGCCCGCAGATCGTGCACCAGGCGTGGCGTGACCGCCTCGCCCACCAGGATGACGGTGCCGATCTTGAACCGGCCGCCGGTGGCGAGCGCCGCCGACATCGCGGACGGCGCCGTGCAGACCAGGCTCACCTCGGGGCGTTCCGCGTCGGCGAGGGCGAGCACGTCGCGCACCACCTCGATGCTGCCGCCGTGCAGCAGCGGCAGGATCATGTCCGACACCGAGACGTCGAAGGTCGCCGATGTGGAGGCGAGCGCGGTGGCGAACACGTCCGCGGAGAAGGCCTGGCCTGCCCACGCCGACAGATTCGCCACGGCGCGGTGCGCGACCACGACACCCTTGGGCCGCCCGGTCGATCCCGATGTGTAGATGACGTACGCCGCGTCGTCGGGGCGCAGCGGCGCCGACCGGTCCGCGTCGGTGAGGTCCGCGTCGCCGAGCCCGGAGAGCTCGGCCTCGGTCGCCGGGTCGTCGAGCACGATGCGGGGCAGGCCGTCGGGCAGCACGGCGTCCCCGGCGGTGTCCGTCACCGCGAGGACCGGCCGGGCGTCCTCGACGAGGTAACGCACGCGCTCGGTCGGGTGGTTGGGGTCGATCGGCACGTACGCGGCACCGGAGTCGAGCACCGCCCAGATCGCGACCGGCAGCCGCTCGTCCCTCGGCAGGGCGAGCGCGACCCGCTGCCCGGGGCCGCAGCCCTTCGCCACCAGGAGCCGCGCAAGGCGGTTGGCGGACGCCCGCAGCGTGTCGTAGCTCAGCCGCGTGCCCCCCGCGCGCACGGCGGTGGCGGCGCCGTCGCGCGCGGCGGACGCGGTGAACAGCTCGGGCAGGGTGGCCGACGGAACCGGTGCGGTGTCGCCGTTCCACTCCTCCAGGATCCGCTGCCGCTCGGCCCCGTCGAGCAGCTCGACCTGGCTGATCCGCTGCTCCGGATCGCTGGTGATCGCCTCCAGCATCAACAGCAGGCGATCGGCGATCGCCGCCACGGTCTCCCTGTCGAACAGGTCGCTGCCGTAGACCAGCGCGCCCCGGGCGCCGCCCTCGCGGCCGTCCTCGTGGTACCGGGCCGTCAGGTTGACCGACAGGTCGAACATGGTGGCGTCGGTGCCCGCTTCGAGCGCCTCGGCGGTCAGGCCTGGCAGCCGCAGCTCGGTGTCCCTGGTGTTCTGGAAGGCGAACATCACCTGGAACAGGGGGTGCCGGGCCGGGGAGCGGTCCGGGTTGAGCGCCTCGACCAGGAACTCGAACGGGAGGTCCTGGTGGGCGTACGCGTTGAGATTGGCCTCCCGCACCCGGTCGATGATGTCGCGGAAGGTCGGGTCGCCGCTCGTGTCGGTGCGCAGCACCAGCGTGTTGACGAAGAATCCGACGAGGTCGTCGAGGGCCCTGTCGGTGCGCCCCGCGATGGGCGAGCCGACCGGGATGTCGGTGCCCGCCCCCAGGCGGGTCAGGAGCGCGGCGAGCGCCGTCTGCACCACCATGAAGGCCGTGGCGTTGCAGTCGACGGCGAGCTTGTTGATCCGGGCGTGCAGCTCGGGCCCGTAGCCGAACTCGACGCTGCCGCCCGCGTAGCTCGGGGTCTTCGGTCGCGGCCGGTCCGCGGGCAGCGGCAGCTCGTCCGGGATCCCGGCGAGCGCCTTGCGCCAGTACGCGACCTGCGCGCTGACGACGCTGTCCGGGTCGTCCGTGCGGCCGAGCAGATCCCGCTGCCACAGCGCGTAGTCCACGTACTGCACGGGCAGTTCGGTCCACTCCGGCGCCCTGCCGTCGCAGCGGTCCGCGTACGCACCGCTCAGATCGCGGGCGAGCGGCACCAGCGACCAGCCGTCGCCCGCCACGTGGTGCAGGACCAGCACGAGCACGTGCTCGGTCGGGGACACGCTGAGCAGCCGGACCCGCAGCGGCAGGTCCGTGCGCAGGTCGAAGCCCTGCCCGGAGATCCCGGCGATCGCCGCTGCCTGCTCGTCCCGGCCGACCTCGCTCACCGCGAAGTCGGGCCTCGCCTGGTCCGGGGTGAGGATCAGCTGGTGGGGAACGCCGTCTGTCTCGGGGAAGACCGTGCGCAGCGTCTCGTGCCGGCCGGTCACATCGGCGACGGCGGCGGCCAGCGCCGAGACGTCGAGTTCACCGGTCAGCCGCGCCGCCATCGGCAGGTTGTACGAGGCGTTCGGGCCGTCGAGGCGGTTGAGGAACCAGAGCCGCTGCTGGGCGTGGGACAGGGGCACCTGCTCCGGGCGCGGCACCCGGACGATCGGCTGCCGCCGGCTGCCGTCGGCCTGGTCGAGGATCCGCACGAGACCGGCGACCGTCTGCGTCTCGAACAGGTCGCGGATCGCCAGGTCGACACCGAAGGTGAACCGCACCAGGGAGATCAGCCGGGTCGCCATCAGGGAGTGGCCGCCCAGGTCGAAGAAGCCTTCGTCGATGCCCACGCCGGGCAGACCGAGGATGTCCGCGAAGATCCGGCAGAGCGTCTCCTCGCGCTGGTTGCGCGGGCCGCGCCCGGCCTTCCTGCCCTCGTGGTCGGGCGCGGGGAGGGCCCGCCGGTCGAGCTTGCCGTTCGGGGTCACCGGCAGCTCGTCCAGGACGAGGAAGGCCGACGGGATCAGGTGCTCCGGCAGCAGACCGCCGAGGAACTCGCGCAGCGCCGCGGGCTGGGGCCGCTGCGCGCCGGCCGGGACGACGTACGCGAAGAGCCGGGTGCCGCCGGACGCGTCGGCGCGCGGTACGACGACGGCGTGCCCGACGTCCTCGTGCCGGGCCAGGGCCGCCTCGATCTCGGCGGGCTCGACCCTGAAGCCGCGCACCTTGACCTGGTCGTCGGCGCGGCCGAGGAACTCGAGCTGCCCGTCGGCCCGCCAGGCGGCCACGTCGCCGGTGCGGTACATCCGCTCCCCGGCCCGGCCGAAGGGGCAGGCCACGAACCGCTCGGCGGTCAGCGCGGGCCGGTGCAGATAGCCGCGGGCCAGCTGGGCACCGGCGATGTACAGCTCACCGGCGACGCCCTGCGGGGCGGGGCGCAGCGCGGAGTCGAGCACGTACAGGGCGGTGTTCCACACCGGGGCGCCGATCGGCACGGAGACGGCGCCCGGCTCGCTGCGGTACTCCCAGGCGGTGACGTCCACGGCCGCTTCGGTCGGCCCGTACAGGTTGTGCAGCCCGGTGCCGATCACCGTGCCCGCACGCTCGGCGAGCTCGGCGGGCAGTGCCTCACCGCTGCTGATCAGGCGGCGCAGGTCCGGCAGTTGTTCCGCCGCGGGCTCCGCGGCGAACACGGCCAGCATCGACGGCACGAAGTGCGCGGTGGTGATCCGCTGCTCGCGCATCAGGTCGGCCAGGTACGCGGGGTCCTGGTGCCCGCCGGGCTCCGCCACCACCAGCGTGGCGCCGGTCAGGAGCGGCAGGAAGAACTCCCACACGGACACGTCGAACCCGGCGGGCGTCTTCTGCAGCACCCGGTCGGTGGCGTCGATCCCGTACCGGTCCCGCATCCACAGCAGCCGGTTGACGATGCTCGCGTGGGACACCACCACGCCCTTGGGCGCTCCGGTGGACCCGGACGTGTAGATCACGTACGCGGGGTGTTCCGGCAGGCAGGTGCCCGGCGAGGCCGCGAGCGGGTCGCCCGTGGGCTCCTCGGCGAAGACGGGGTGGTCCTCGGTGAGGGTGAGCACCGGCCGGGCGTCGTCGAGCAGGTAGGTGATGCGCTCGGCGGGATAGCCGGGGTCGATGGGCAGATACGCGGCGCCGGTCCGCAGGACCGCGAGGAGCGTGACGACCAGGGCCTCGGAGCGCGGCAGCAGCACCGCGACGCAGCTCTCCGGTCCGGCGCCGCGCTCGGCGAGCAGCCGGGCAAGCCTGCCGGCCCGCAGGTCGAGCTCGGCGTAGGTCAGTCCGGTGTCCTCGAAGACCACCGCCGTGTCGTCGGGCGTACGGGCCGCTTGCGCGGCGAGCAGCTCCGGCAGGGTGGCGGGCGCGACCTCGTGCGCGGTGTCGTTCCAGCCGCGCACGACCTGCTCGTGCTCGGCCTCGTCGAGCAGCTCGGCCGCGCCGATGCGCTGCCCGGGGTCGGCGGCGAGCGCCGCGAACATCCGGGTCAGACGGTCCGTCAGGCGCTCGATGTCCGCCGCGTCGAAGAGGTCGGTCGAGTACTCGACCATGCCCTCAAGGCCGCCCGGGGTGCCGTCGGCGGCGGCGGTCTCGCGGAGGTGGACGGCGAGGTCGAACTTGTTCTGCACGATCCGCTCGACCGACTCGGCGCGTGCGGAAAGGCCGGGGAACTGCGGCTCCGGCGGGGCCCCGTGCAGCGAGAGCAGGACCTGGAAGAGCGGCATCCGGCCGGCCGACCGGTCCGGGTTGACGATCTCGACGAGCCGCTCGATCGGCAGGTCCTGGTGGGCGTAGGCGCTGAGGTTGGTCTCGCTGATCCGGCCGAGGAGCTCGTGCCAGGTGGGGTTGCCGCTCGTGTCGGTGCGCAGCACCAGCGTGTTGAGGAAGTCGCCGATGAGGTCGTCGAGCGCGGTGTCGGTACGTCCGGCGACCGGGGTGCCCAGAGGGATGTCGGTGCCGCAGCCGAGCCGGGTGAGCAGGGCCGCGAGCCCCGCCTGGCTGACCATGTGCAGGCTGGTGCCCGATGCCGTGGCCAGCGCGGTCATGCGGCGGTGGGTCGCCGGATCGACGCGGAACGACAGGGTGGCGCCGTGGTACTCGCCGCTCGCGCCGCGCGGCCGGCTGCCGGGCAGCCGCAGGTCCTCGGGCAGGTCGGACAGGGTCTTGCGCCAGAACGCGACCTGTTCGCTGATCAGGCTGTCCGGATCGTCCTCGCGGCCGAGCAGCTCCCGCTGCCACAGCGCGTAGTCCGCGTACTGCACGGGCAGCGGCGCCCAGCGCGGCCCCCGCCCCGCGACGCGGGCGGCGTAGGCGTCCGTGAGGTCCCGGGTCAGCGGGCCCATCGACCAGCCGTCTCCGGCGATGTGGTGCAGCACGAGGGCGAGTACGTGGTCGTCCGCGGACAGCGTGAACAGGTGGGCCCGCAGCGGGAGTTCCGCCGCCAGGTCGAAGCCACGCCCGCAGGCGTCGGCGAGCCGCGCGGCCAGGTCCGCGTCGGTGGTCCCGGTGACCCGCAGCTCCACGCGGGCCTGCTCGGCGGGCTCGATGTGCTGGTACGGGATGCCGTCGACGTCCGGGTAGCGCGTGCGCAGCGATTCGTGCCGGTCGGACACGTCCTGGACGGCCGCGGCGAGCGCCGCGCGGTCGAGGTCGCCGGTGAGCCGCACCGCGATCGGCATGTTGTAGGTGGCGCTGCCGCCTTCGAGGCGGTTGAGGAACCACAGCCGCTGCTGCGCGTGCGACAGGGGTGTGCGCTCCGGGCGCCGCTGGCGCACCACCGGGCGGCGCCGGGTGGACTCGGCCTTGTCCAGTACGGCACCGATCCCGGCGACCGTCGGCTCCACGAACAGGTCGCGGATGGCCAGGTCGACGCCCAGGTCGGCCCGTACGCGCGAGACCAGGCGGGTCGCGAGGAGCGAGTGGCCGCCCAGGTCGAAGAACCCGTCGTCGATGCCGACCCGGGGCAGGCCAAGGACCTCGGCGAAGATCCGGCACAGGGTGGTCTCGCGGTCGTTGCGCGGCCCCCGGCCCGACGTCTTGCCGATGACGGTCGGCGCCGGGAGCGCCCGCCGGTCCAGCTTGCCGTTCGGGGTCAGCGGCATCCGGTCGAGCACGACGAACGCGGTCGGCACCAGGTGGTCGGGCACCGCGCGCCGCAGGTGCTCGCGCACCGACTCGACCAGCGCGTCCGAGGCGAGCACGGCGGCCGGGGCGTTGGTGTACGCGTCGCTCCCGGAGGCCGTCGGCACCCCGGGGCGGTAGGCGCCGCACGGCGCCGTACCGGGGGCGCTGAACGCCACGTCCAGCGTGCCGCCTTCGGAGTCTGCTCCGGCCCAGGTCACGGCGGTCCGGTAGCCGGCCTCGTCGCCCAGGGCGGTGAACTCCGCGGGCTCCGGCAGCTCGGCGGCGTCCTCGGTCAGCGCGGCAAGGGCGGCCGGCAGGTCACCGGCTTCCAGCGCCCGCACGGCGGCCAGTTCACCGGCGATCCGGCGGTTGGGGATGCCGGTGACCCGCAGGCAGTCGGGCCGGGCCGCGAGCGCCGCGCGCAGCGCGTCCGTGTCGACGGCGTCCCGCCCCCAGACGAGCTCCCGGACGGCGGTCGGCTCGGGCTGCGGCGCGGTGCGCAGCAGCACGTCGTAGCGGTGGCCGGAGAGTTCGTTGCGGTCCGTGCCGGCCTTGACCGCCAGGTCCGCCGCCACGCCGAGCCCCGCGAAGTAGTCGGGGTCGACGAGCAGTTCCGTCTCCCGTGCCACGGCCAGGCCCACTGTCCTGCTCACCTCGGCGGCGTCGCGGACCGCGGCGTCGGTGGCGAGCAGTTCGACGGATGTGCGCAGGGCGCGGTGCAGCCGGAGGTTGCGGACGTCGCCGACGAAGACGTTGCCGCCGGGGGCGACGAGGTCGAGCACCCGGGTGAGCACGTCGTTCAGGTAGTCGGCGCTGGGGAAGTACTGGATGACGGAGTTCAGGACGACGGTGTCGAAGTACCCGGTGGGCAGGCCGTCGAAGACGTGCGCCGCCTGGGCCCGCAGTTCGACCCGCTCCTTCAGCTCGGGCCGGTCCTCCAGCTGGGCGCGGACACGGTCGATGACGACCTCGGAGATGTCGGTGCCCCAGTAGGACTCGCAGTCCGGCGCCAGCGGCGCGAGGAGCAGGCCGCTGCCCACCCCGATCTCCAGGACCCGGCGGGGGCGCAGCTCGCGCACCCGGGCCACGGTGGCGTCCCGCCACCGCCGCATTTCCTCGATCGGGATCGGCTGCCCGGTGTAGCTGCTGTTCCAGCCGGAGAAGTCGTCGCCGAGGCCGCCGGACAGGCCCTCGTGGTGGGCGTCGTAGGTGGCCTGCCAGTTGCCGAGCTGCTGCTGCTCCGCCGCCTCGTCCCGGTCGGCGTCGTCCCCTGCCGGGACGAGGTACGCGGCCAGCTGCCGGTCACCGGGGCGATCCTCCCGGGCCAGTACGGCGGCCTGCCGCACCCCGGGGTGCCGGGCGAGTACGGACTCCACCTCTCCCGGCTCGATCCGGAAGCCGCGGATCTTCACCTGCGCGTCGGCCCGGCCGACGTAGTCGACCTGCCCGTCGGCCCGCAGCCTGGCGAGGTCTCCGGTGCGGTACATCCGCTCGCCGTGGCCGCCGAACGGGCAGGCCACGAAGCGTTCCGCGGTCAGCGCCGGGCGGCGCAGATAGCCTGCGGCCAGGCTCGCGCCCGCGACGTACAGCTCTCCCACCACGCCGGTCGGCACCGGGCGCAGGTTCTCGTCGAGCACGTAGGCCCGGGTGTTGTCCACGGGCCGGCCGATCGGGGGGCCGTCCGGTCCCGACAGCTGCTCGGTCATGGTCGCGATGACGGTCGTCTCGGTCGGGCCGTAGGCGTTGAACATCCGGTTGCCCGGGGCCCACCGCTCCACGAGCGCGCCGGGGCAGGCCTCGCCCGCCACCGACACGGTCAGGCCGTCCGGGAGCACGCCCGACGGCATCGCCGCGAGCACGGACGGCGGCATGGTGAAGTGCGTGAGGCCCTTGTCGCGGACGAACTCCGCCAACTCCTGGCCCGGCATGAGCTGTTCGGCCGAGCGCAGGAACAGCGTGCCGCCGTTCAGGAGCGCCATGCAGATGTCCCAGAACGCGACGTCGAAGCTGGGCGACGAGAACTGCAGCACCCGGCTCTCGGGCCCCGCGCCCAGGCGCTCGCGCTGGCTGCGGGCCATGCTGGCGACGCCGCTGTCCGTCACCACCACGCCCTTCGGCCTGCCGGTGGATCCCGAGGTGTAGATCACGTAGAGCGGGCTGCTGAGCGTCCGGTTCGACGGCAGGTCGTCCGCGGTGAAGCGGGCCGCATCGGCGCCGGTCCGCTCGTCGTCGAGCACCAGGAGCGGGCCGCCGTCCGGCAGCCGCCCGGTCAGCGCGCCCGTCGTCAGCGTAAGGACCGGGCGGGAGTCCTCGATCATGTACGCGATGCGCTCGGCCGGGTAGCCGGTGTCGACCGGCAGGTAGGCGGCCCCGGACTTGGCCACGGCGAGCATCGCCGTCACCAGCTCCACCGACCGCGGCAGCGCGAGCGCCACCAGCTGCCCCGGGCCGGCGCCGCGCTCGGCGAGCAGTCGGGCAAGACGGTTGGCGGCGGCGTTGAGCTCGCCGTAGGTCATCGTGGCCGCGTCGGACACCAGCGCGGTGGCGTCCGGGGTCGCGGCGGCACGGGACGCGAAGAGCTCCGCGAACCCGGCCGCGGGGACGTCCCGCGCGGTCCGGTTCCAGGTGTCGAGCACCTGCTGCCGCTCGCCCGGCAGCAGCAACTGCAGGGAGTCCGCCCGCTGTTCGGGGTCGGCGACCATCGCCTCGAAGACGTGGATCAGGCGGGCGCCGAGCCGCTCGACGCTCTCCCGGTCGAACAGGTCGGTGGCGTACTCGATCGTGCCGCCGAGCCCCGTCGGCCGGCCCTCGGCGTCGAACTGCTCGCCCATGCTGAACGCCAGGTCGAACTTGGAGGTCTCGGTGTACAGCTGCTCGCCCTCCACGACGAGCCCCGGCAGACGCAGTTGCGGCAGGGTGTTGTTCTGGAAGGCCACCATCACCTGGAACAGCGGGTGCCTGCCCAGGGTCCGGTCGGGCCGGAGGATGTCGACGAGGCGGTCGAACGGCAGGTCCTGGTTGGCGTACGCGCCGAGAGCCGTCTCCCGGGACCTGGCGATGAGTTCGCGGAACGAGGGGTCGCCGCCGGTGTCGAGCCGCATCACCAGGGTGTTGACGAAGAAGCCGACCAGCTCGTCGAGGCCTTCCTCGGTACGGCCCGCGATCGGCGAGCCGAGCGGGATGTCCGTGCCCGCGCCAAGACGGCTCAGGAGCGCGGCAAGGCCCGCCTGCACCACCATGTACAGGCTCGCGTCCGACCGCACGGCAAGTTCGGACAGCTTCCGGTGCAGCTCGGGGCCCACCTGCAGCGGGACGTTGCCGCCCTGACTGCCGGGCGCGGCCGAGCGCTGCCGGTCCGCGGGCAGCCGCAGCTCGTCCGGCAGGCCGGACAGCGCCTTGCGCCAGTACTCGACCTGCTCGCTGATCAGGGATTCCGGGTCGTCCTCGCCGCCGAGCAGCTCCTGCTGCCAGAGGGTGTAGTCCGCGTACTGGATGGGCAGTTCGGGCCAGTCGGGTGCGCGCCCGGCACGGCGTGCCTCGTACGCCGCGGTGAGGTCGCGGGCGAGCGGCGCCATCGACCAGCCGTCCGCGGCGATGTGATGGATCACCAACGCCAGCACGTGCTCGCGCTCGGACAGCGCGTACAGCCGTGCCCGGATGGGTATTTCACCCTCCAGGTCGAAGGCGCGACCGGCCAGCTCGGCGAGTTCGCCGTCCAGCTCGTCCGGCCCGACCTCGGTGACGGCCGCCTCGATGCGGGCTTCGCCAGGGGCGAGGATCTGCTGCCCCGGCACGTCGTCGCGGCTGACGAAGACGGTGCGCAAGGGCTCGTGACGGTCGATCAGGTCCTGCAGCGCCGCGACGAGAGCGGTCCGGTCCAACTCACCCGTCAGCCGCAGTACGGCCGGCATGTTGTAGGTGGCATTGGGCCCTTCCAACCGGTTGAGGAACCACAGTCGCTGCTGTGCGTGCGAGAGCGGGATCATCGAATCTCCTCGGGCTGCGCAGGCTCTAATTCAACTGGAGACTCTGCTGTGCCGGGATGGCGTGCAAGGTCCGAGACGGCACTGGACGAAACGGGACACCTGATCGCACCGGGAGGAGCCCCGATCGGCGGATAGCCTCGAACCGTCGACAGGAGGGCCTATCCGATGGCAGGTATGTGGAGCCAAGCCGTGCTCCCTGCGCTGGCGTTGCTGCTGTTCATATCCTGCGGAACGGAACTGGTCCTGCGGCGCTTCTTCAAGGGGCGCACGATCCTCTTCCGGCGCGGCATGGAGCGCAACGCTCGGCGCCCTGTGACGGGCGCGGCGTTCGACGAGTTCAACCTGATCTTCAACGGCAACAAGCAGGTCGAGACCAAACAGCAGCAGTGGGAAGAGGTCCGCAAGGACGAGGAGGGCGACGGCGCCCCGCCGCTGACCCGCATCGACCTGGCCAAGGGCACGGCGCACGTGGTCCTGCCGGGCGAGACCCCGCCTTCCGACCCGCGGCGGCCCGCGGTCGACTCCCCGGAGACCGAGGACGTCGACTCCCCGGAGACTGAGGACAAGGAAGGCGGCCACTCCAAGTGACGCCGTCGCAGACGCTCTACCTCCTCCTCGACCTGGCCCTGATACTCGGCCTTGCGCGCGCCCTGGGCGCCGCCGCAAGGGCGTTGGGCCAGCCGGCGGTGATCGGCGAGATACTCACCGGCGTACTGCTGGGGCCCACCCTGTTCGGCGCGCACTTCTCCGAGACGCTCTTCCCCGCCGACGTACTGCCCTTGCTGAGCGCGCTCGCCGGCGTCGGCCTGGCCCTGTTCATGTTCGCCGTCGGGATGGAACTCGACCTCGGCGTGCTGCGCGGAGGGGGCCGGGTCACCCTGTGGGCGACCGCCTTCTCGACCCTGCTGCCGCTCGCTCTGGGCGCGGGGCTGGCGCTGCTGCTCGTGGATGCGCACCACGAGGGTTCGCTGCCGGGATTCGTGCTGTTCTTCGCGGTGGCGATGGCCGTGACGGCGTTCCCCGTCCTGGCCCGGATCATCGCCGACCGCGGCCTGACCCGCACCCGGCTCGGTACGACCGCCCTGACGTGCGCGGCGATCACCGATCTGCTGGCCTGGGTGCTGCTCGCGGTGGCGGTGGCGGTGGCCACCGGGGAGCGTCTGGACTGGCGGCTCGCGCTGGTGGTGCCGTACGTCGCCCTGATGGTCACAGCCGTCCGTCCGCTGCTGCGCAGGGCGAGCGAGCACGGCTCCGGCGAGAGCATGAACTTCCTGGCCCTGGTCCTCGGGGGATTGCTCCTGTCGGCGGCATGCACCGAGTGGATGGGCCTGCACTACATCTTCGGGGCGTTCCTGTTCGGCGCCGTCATGCCGCGGGGCAACGGCACCTTGCGCGAGGTGACGCTGAAGCGGATCGAGCCCCTGTCCGGCCTGCTCCTGCTCCCCGTCTACTTCGTCCTGGCAGGGCTCAAGGTCGACCTCTCCGGCCTGGACTCCTCGGACCTCGGCACCCTGGCCGCGATCGTCATGGTGGCGGTGGTCGGCAAACTCCTGGGCGGGTACGCAGGAGCCCGGCTAGGGGGCTTCGGCCCCCGCCCCGCAGCGGCACTCGGCGTCATGCTGAACACCCGCGGCCTGACCGAACTGGTGGTACTCGGCGTGGGCCTCGAACTGGGCCTGCTGGACGGCACGCTGTACTCACTGATGGTGGTGATGGCGGTAACGACGACCGCGCTCGCGGGCCCCCTGCTGAACCGAATCCTCTCCCCCGACGAGAAGAAGGAGGGGCCCGCCTCCACAGAGCCGGACCCCTTGCGGCTGCCCGCTACACGTTGAAGCGGAATCTGTAGTGCAGAGCTCCCACCTGCGGAAACGCCGGTTCTGCAGGGGGCATCCCAGCACCATCCCAGCACGGGCGTTCTATCCCAGCACCATGCAGACGAGCCGGCTCTCGCACGCCTACGCAGCTAGGTTGCTGGCGCTCCAGCTCGCCTCCTCGAGCGGGAAAGACGTAGCGCTCGGGGACGCGGGGCGCATGGCGTGCTGTAGAACGTCCCGCAGCGATTCCACGCGCTGGGCAACAGATGCCCGTAGATGTCGACCGTGGTCGCGACCGAGCGGTGGCCCAGCAAGCGCGACACCTCGTGGATCGTCACACCGTTAGCCAAGGCCGTGGAGGCGAAGAAGTGCAGCAGGCTAAGAGCCTGTACTTGGCATGGCCGTACAGGTCGACAAGGTCGGCCGACGCCCGTGCCGACCGCTATGGACCGACTTCGAGGGCAGACCAGCAGGGCATTGCGCCGAAACTTCAGCTCGCTCGCCCGTAGCGGAGAACACGATGACCGGCTGTACGACTGGCCAACGGCGGTCAACGCTCTCCGTTACTGCACTTCGCGAACCGCCAGCGTCGCACTTTTGATCAACAGGGGGCACCGTGCGCACACTTACCCGAGAATGACCACGTCGAACTGCTACATCATCGGGAGATTCTCGTGGCATCCGTCGCGCTGGTTCACTGCACCACCCTCATGCTGCAGCGCCTCCCGGAACCCCCACCACGCTGGCTTCAGCGAGACGAGCGGAGCTTCGCCTACCCGTACAAAGAGTGGCGAAAGCCTCGAGGTTGGTGTCTGACCTTCTTCACCGACCGGGACCCCGACCTCGACAAGCGCACCGTCATCGGTGTCGGTGGCGCTTTCCCGGGGAGACGGTCAGGGACCTACGAACGCTCCCTGCTCACCAGAGATTTCACCCCACTATCTCGGCCGCTCCCACTCGCGGATCTTGAGATGCCGATGGGATCAAGCCGCCGCTTCCTTCAAGACGACGGCCGCATGTCGGAAGTAGCGGGCCAACGGCTGCTCGAATGCGTACGTCAGCTACGGCCCGAGCTGGATTCGACGCTTTCCGGTCTGGAGCAGTCACTGGGGATGCACCCACCGGCAGGGGCTGTCGGCGAGAAGCTGAACCTGGAGAAAGACGCCGTGGGCATTCTGCTCGAGGCCGCGGGCATGGAGCGTGACGTTGTCGAGTCCTGGCAATCTCCTGTTGCGTCCGAAGTCCTGGAGACCCGCTCTGTTCCTTTTCTCGCTGGGCTACCCGATCTCCGACAGATCGAGGACCAACAGATCGTGCACGACTACCACCGGTTTCCGGGAATGACGGGCTTGGACGCGGTCGAGGTGGGGTGGCGCATCTACCGCCGCAGCGGCGGGCCGACTGGCCATCGCCTCTTCGTGTACAACGCCAACCGCCACAACGTCGAGACTGTCACCGGAGTCGACATGATCTACGTGAACGAGTTCACGGGAAGTGTCACCACGGTCCAGTACAAGCGGATGCGCAAGGAGGCGGCCATCTGGACATATCGGTACGACGCGACCGCGGAGCGCGAGCTGGAGCGTATGACAATGGTGGACAAGGAGTGCGAACAGCTCGACGACGGCTTGGATCCTCGGCTCGTCACCGCTCCGAGCATGGTCAAGCTGTGCCGGAACGTTCCCTTCGTCATGAGCTCCACTGCGCTCATCCCTGGCATGTACCTCACCCGCCCTCACTTCAAGGCGCTGATCGACAGCCCACTCGCTCGTGGCGCTCGTGGCGGCAGGCGCCTTCGGGAAGGAGATGTGCCCAGGTATCTGAACAACACCACGTTCGCCACGCTCCTCAAGGATGGATGGCTAGGTACGCGAGGTGCCAGCAGCGGCTACGTCATCGACTTGATCCTCCGCGCTCTTTCACCCGACGGCCCGGGGGCCGTAGCAGTCGGTCTCCACGGAAGCTCCATAGCCCCTGGAAACCGACGCATCCCGTGGTGAATCAACTTTGAGTCGTGGAAGGGCATCATCTTGTGCCCGATCTTGCATGCGGCCATGGAATGAACCCTCGACGGTACGCCCTCCCCACCGCTAAGTAGAGACTCCGTCGACGGCATCGCCGGGCTTGATGTCGGCAGTCGATAGGAAGCCGTCTGCGCTAGGGAAACCCGCCTCGGAACAGCAAGGAGGTACCAGCAGTTCAGGCCGTTTCGTTCGGTGGTTGAAGAGTTGCAGCCAGAGGCACGGGACGCATGGCGTGCTGCAGAACCTGCCTGCAGCGGTCCCACGCACTCGACAGCAGGTGCCCGTAGATGTCGACCGTCGTCTTGACCGAGCGGTGCCCCAGCCAGCGCGAGACCTCATGGATCGGCACACCGTTGGCCAGGGCAGTGGAGGCGAAGAAGTGCCGCAGGCTACGAGGCGTGTACTTGGGCCTACCGTCCGGACCGACCAGACCGGCGGAGAGGCATGCCTTCTTGAACTGGTAGCCATAGGACGCGATGGACGGCGTCACGCCAGCGCCAAGTTGACGTGGGGCAAAGAAGGTCTCGAGCCGAATCCGATTCCCCTTCTGCCCAGCGAAGACGACGGGCACCGGCTTCCACTTCAAGAGATGCGCGTCGATCTCCTGCTCAATGAACAGGGCGGTTGGGACGTCTCACGCATGGGCAAGGCGCTCGCCGCGAATCCGCACTTTTCAGCGAACATGCCTCATCATCGGCAGGTCGACGGCACCAGTAAGCAGTCAGCCACATGAATCGGCGGGTCGCATGGCCGACGGTCAAACCCGAAGGTTGAAGGCGCCCTAAGACGAGTTCACAGGGCTCAACATCGATCATTCAGTCGATGTCCAGTTGGTCTCCACCTGGCGCTTCCGAAGTCCCGGCCGGAGCCGGGGCCGAAGTCGGATGCCCTGAGGGCTTGGACGCGTCCCCCTCCAGCGCATATGCGAGCGCGAGCGCAATCCGCTCGATCCAGTTCAGCGCGTCCGTGACATCAGCCTCGCCGATCGGGCGGCGCTGCTTGAGGTCACCGTCGATCAGATCCGCGTCGTGTGCAATCTGGTTTCGGCGGCGGAGCAGCAGGACGTACTGGCCGCGCAGCCGTTTTTCGTCGTATGAAGTGCGGTACTGGCTCCACCGGTTGACCCACTTCGCCGCCTCCCGCCACACCTTGACATCGGTGACGAGCGCCATCACCTTCGCGATGGCATCCGGGTTCTGCAGAGTCTGGCGAGCGATGTCCTGGCGCACCCGTTCCGCGACTACCTCCGCCGTGGTCGCATCGCCCCGCTGCACCTGCTCCACACAGTGCAGCGGCAACGGGTAGTCACGGAGCTTACGCGGCATCTCCGGATCGTCCTTGGCGGCTTCCTCAGCGACCCGGCGCAACACCTCTTCCTGTACCCAGTGTTCGAGGGCAGCGATGGACTGCACCCAGGCGGCTCGGTAGAAATCGGCGGTGTCGATGCCCTTGGGGCTGAGCACCTCCAGCGCCTGCCCGGCTCGCACCATCTTGCGTGCGTACGACAAGTTCGTGACGAACGATTCGAACTGACGGGTCTGGGGGTGCGCGATGGCCATGCATACCTCTGTACGGCGCGTAGGGAGAACGGAGAACTCCGGAACGTGGACTCCTGATGCTCCCTGTACTGCACAGAGGTCGGTCAAGCGGCTTTTCAAATCACGGTCGGTTTGTGGCTCGATCTGATCGGTACAGCTCCGGATCCGGCCCTTCACTCCCTTACAGCAGGCTTCTGGAGCGCTCCGCGATACGTACGGGGGCGGCCGGCTCGCGTAGAGGTATCGGCTCAGCGTTCTGGGCGATCAGCCCGGAGACCAGTCCACTACCGGAGACGGCGTAGGAGAGTTCGCCGTCGACACTGTCCCAAAAGAGCTGGCTGGGTTGGCCCAGGGATGTCCGCCGCAGTGGCTGTGGCGACTGCTCCAACATCGGGCCAGTGCATCGTAGGGACTTCGGCATTGCACCTCCGATGGAATAGCCGACAGTAACCGCGCGGGAAAGCCGAGGGCCGCAGGGCACTCGGCATTGTGGCCCTCCAGCACGGTGACGCCGACCTTCCGGCCACCATCAGACCTCTCATGCCTCCGGTACATCAACATCCGCGCCCAAGGACTTCGCGATGGCCGTGAACTCGGCCAGGGCGGACTGAAGATCGCGCACGATCTCCTCGGCGATGACCTCCGGCTCCAGGTCGCTGTCCGCGTCCTCGAGGGCCGGGTCCTTCATCCACGTGATGTCGAGGTTGACCTTGTCGCGCCCGATCAAGTCCTCGTACGCGTATGGCTTCCAGCAGCCGTTCTCGTCCTCGTCCGCGACGCGGGCGGTCAGGGGCTCGCCTGCCTTGTACCGGGCGACGAAGTCGTCCAGGTGGGCACGGGTCAGCGGGCGCTGCTTCATGGTGAAGTGCTGGCCGGTACGGAAGTCGTAGACCCAAGTGACGGTGGTGTGCGGCTTGCCGTCGGCTCGCGGGGGCTTCTTGTCGAAGAACAGTACGTTGGCCTTGACACCGCCCGCGTAGAAGATGCCGGTGGGCAGGCGCAGGATCGTGTGCAGGTCGAACTCGTCAAGGAGCTTGCGGCGGACCTTCTCGCCCGCGCCGCCCTCGAAGAGGACGTTGTCCGGGAGGACGACGGCGGCCCGGCCGTTGACTGCCGTCAACGACATGATGTGCTGAAGGAAGTTGAGCTGCTTGTTAGTCGTGGTGGCCGTGAAGTCGTCACGGTCGTACTGGACGTCCTCCTTCTCCAGCTCGCCGTCCTGGCCGATCACACTGATCGCGGACTTCCGGCCGAAGGGCGGGTTGGCGAGAACCAGACTCGCGTGCCGGCCGCTCGGCTTCTCGGCAAGCGCGTCGCCGACGTCGATCAGACTCGGGCCGTCGCTCTTGCCGATGCCGTGCAGGAGCATGTTCATGGCGGCAAGGCGGGCGGTACCGGTGACCAGTTCGTTGCCCCAGATCTTGGACCCGCTGTCGTACGCCTTGCGGGCGTCGATGTCCATGTCCCGGACGTGGTGCCGGGTGACGTACGCGTGGGCAGCGATCAGGAAGCCCCCGGTGCCGCAGGCGGGGTCGGTGATGGTGTCGTCCGGGCCCGGCCGGGTCACGTCCACCATCGCGTCGATGAGCGCGCGTGGCGTGAAGTACTGGCCGGCGCCGGTCTTCGTGTCCGAGGCGCCCTTAGCGAGCAGGCCCTCGTAGGCGTCACCCTTGAGGTCGGTGCCGGTGACGGTCCACGCCTCGCGGCCAATCAGCTCGACGACCAGCTTTTCGAGCAGGGCGGGCTTGGTGATCCGGTTCTGCGCGTCGGCGAAGATCGTGCCGATGGTGGTGTGGGGCTTACGGCCGAGGTGCTCCAGGATGGCGCGGTAGTGCGCTTCGAGCTCGGTACCGCGCTTGCTGACCAGCGACTTCCAGTTGTAGTCGGCGGGCACGAGGGCGCTGAGGTCACGGCCGCCCCATTCGTCGCTCTCGATCTCGTCGACCATCTTCAGGAAGAGGAGATACGAGAGCTGCTCGACGTACTCGATGGTGGACATGCCGTTGTCACGGAGGACGTTGCAATAATTCCAGAGTTTCGCGACCAGCGTGTTGGTCTGCGCCGCGGCCTTCTTGGACTTGGGCGTCTCCGTGAGAGAGACGTTGTCGGCGGAGGGCGTGGCGGCGTCGTCCGCGGTGGTCTCGGGGGCGGTATCGGATGCGAGCGCGGTCACTGGACGAACAACTCCTGCTGAACGGAGGCGGAGGGGGCGGGGGTTGGAGCGGGCGCGGCTTTCGTCGCCGCTGCAGCGGTCGCCTTACGCGGGCGAGCGGCCCGCTTGGCCGCCTTGCGGGCGGGCTTGGCGGCCTCGCGCTCGGCGGCGATGCGGCCGAGAAGGGTGGCGGCGGGCTCGTCGGCGGGGTCCTGCGGAACCAGGTCTCCGTTGAACGCCCTCCGCAGGATCGCTGACTTCAGCCCTGCGACGCGCTTCACCGATGCTCCAGCCGCCAATTGCGGGCGGGTCAGTGCCGACTCCCAGTCACGCAAGACCTTCAGCGCCTCCCGCTGCTCAGCTGGCGGCGGGACCGGAATTGGCATCAACGCCATTTTAGCGCTGTTAACATTCGCCTGACCCACCTGCTGCGTCACCACCGAAGCAATGTATCGGCGACCAAAATTACTGTTCACCACTGTGTTAACCCAGTCCGGGTCAACGCCTTCAGCGAAACGGCATCGAATCAAGTATGAGGCATATACTGCAGGCCCCATCTCCTTTCGGAATACAGCAGACTTCCCTACCAGCTCAGCACTGTTGGTCCGATTGAAGAGCAGATCCCCATCCTGAAGGATGGTTTTTTCGATATCCGAGTGACTCGCAGGAAGGAACTTGAGATCCCCTAGATCCAGTTCCCCACTCTGAATATTCCCCATCCTAATCACCGGAACATCGTCAAAATCCGCTTTCGGGGACGTCTTCGCCGAGGTCCCGTACTGAATATCCAGGCAAAGCGATCCTAGGGTGCGCCAGCACCAACCAGCAGGGATCTCATAAAGTCCGGTTACTTCAGGATTCCGGACCTGCGCCCAACGCTTCTTTCCCGCCCCACGCGCAACTTGCTCATCCACTTGCGAGAGGAAATTGTCGGCGTCATCTTCAACGCCTGCAGCTCGCCTTCGACCACTGATGACAGCGCTGACCATCTGTTTCTGCAGGGCAGATCCTTGCGACCTCACCTTGCTCAGCGTCACACTTGCCGCGTCGAGCCGGGAGAGCTGCTCTTCGAGGGCATCGACGATGCGGTGCTGTTCAGCCAGAGGAGGGAGCGGAAGAGGAATTTCCTGAATTGTGCGGGATGAAAGATGCTTCACGGTAACAGCTGACGTGAGGTCTTGAATCGCCTTCAAGTACCCCTGCAGAACATACATCAAGAAGCGCCCATCGAAGAGCTTCTCATCTCGAACCACTAGCTTGCAGACACGCTGATTCAGAAGGGCCTCTTCGCCTTTCCATCGCGCCACCCTGAAGTCGCCGTCCATTCCCACCAATAGATCCCCACGCGAGACCATAAAGGCAGGATCGAAATCCCCATCGAAGAACGTACTAGTTGCACCCGAAAGGAGATCCCGAATCCGAACGACAGGAGTGCCTCGACGGTCTACATTGAATCCGCTTGAGCGAAACGGAAAGCCATTGACGATCTCCGCAATATCGCCACATTTCACGCGCCCCCATGATGGGTGTTTTGCAAGTAGCCCCGGTTTGCCCCCCTTCTCTGCCGTTAGCACAATCTCGGCGGGGCTAACGGTAAGCGCCACGTTCCCTCACAGTCCCTAAAATGGCACCTAGGCCAATTCCTGATTCAGCTCGTCCAACAGTTCCAGTGCCTGGTTCCTGCCACCGAAGGCATTCACGAAGCCCGAACCTCCGCCCTTTTCAGAGAAGGGCATATGGCCGAAGTCCTCGCGTTCCATACCCAGGTCGACCACGATCGCGTCCTTGATTCTGTGCAGCCACCACAGCTGTTCATCTGTGAATTCCGCACCCGCCTGGCTCTGCCGCAGCAGCCAGCCCTCAAAGCGCTCCTCGACCACCGTACGGTACGGGCGCAGCTGGTCGTCCGCGCCGAGCGTGTAGCGGACGAGGTTCATGAGGTCGCCCAGACCGGCCGACTTCGTCAGCGACTCGGCCGCCTCGCCCACCAGCTCGTAGTGGTCCCAGATGACCTTCGGTGTCCAGGTCCGCTTGGTCGCCTTGATGGAGGCCATCAGCTCCTTCAGGTGGGCCCGCGCCTCTTGCGGCCGGAGCCGCGATCCGCTGCCGAGGATCACCTGGAGGGCGATCGCCTCCGCGGCCGCCTCGTCACGCTTGCGGTTCTCCAGGAGCTGGCGCCACTCCGCCAGCTCCTTCGCCGCCCGCTCCTCCCTCGGGACCTCGCTCACCTTCAGCGTGACCTCGGTCGTCGCGTCGTACGTGAGGTCGTGCTGCTGTTTGATGCCGACGATCAGCTTCCGCAGTTCCGGGTGGGTGGTCAGAGTCTCGACCGAGTCGTGGACCAGTCGCCGCGCGTGGTCCCCGCCGCCCTCCCGGTATGCCCGATCCTGGGTGTCGACGTCCACCGCGTTGGCGATCTTCCGGACCATCTTCGCCAGTGGCACTCCGCCCGACGCCTGCTCGATGCGCTCCCGCTCCTCCTTCGTGAGCTTGCGGTCGAGCCGCGCCAGCCGGCGCCCGAGCGTCTCGGCCTGCTCGGCCGTCAGCGAGCGACTGCCCGCCTTGTCCATCAGCTTGGTCAGGCTGAGATTGCCGCCGTCCGGCGGCAGCATCGGACGGGTGTCGACCAGCGGCGAGGCGGTGACGCCCACCGCATCGACCAGGACGAAACGGTCCTTGGCGAGGTCGGCGGCCGGGTCCGGGGTGATCGCCTTCAGCTCGTTGGCGTCGATCGTGCGGGCGCCGCGTCCCTTCATCTGCTCGAAGAGGACGGGGCTGCGGACCGCTCGCAGGAAGATCACGCACTCCAGGGCCTTGACGTCCGTACCCGTAGCGATCATGTCGACTGTGACGGCGACCCGCAGCAACGGCGAGTTCCGCAGGTCGTTGACAAGCTGCTCGGGGTCGTCCCCCTTGTCCCGGGAGCGATAGGTGATCTTCTTGGCAAAGGCGTCTCCGCGCCCGAAGACCTCCTTGACCTGCTTCAACACCTCGTCCGCATGGTCGTCGCTCGCCGCGAAGACCAGCGTCTTGGGTAGTTCGGTCCGACCCGGGAACCAGCGCCGCCAGTTGTTCTTGTAGGCGGTGAGGACGGCCCGGATCTCGTCCTCGGCGATCACCGTGCGGCCGATCTGGCCGACCGTGTACGTGAAGTCCTCGTCCAGCTCCTCGTAACGCTGGGCCCGGGTCTTGCGGTCGCGGATACGGACCGTCGTCCCCTTGTCGATCTTCGCGCCGCCGTCCTCCCGTATCGAGGAGTCCATGGTGACCACGTCGAAGTCGACGTTGACGCCATCGGCGACGGCCTGTTCGTAGGTGTACTCGGAGACCATGTTGCCGTCGAAGAAGCCCTTGGTCTGCCGGGTCGGGGTGGCGGTGAGGCCGACCAGGTGGGCGTCAAAGTAGTCCAGGACGCCGCGCCACAGTCCGTAGATGGAGCGGTGGCACTCATCGATGACGATCAAGTCGAAGGACTCGATCGGGACGGCCGGGTTGTACTCGACGGTGACCGGGCGGTCAGTCATGTAGTTCTCATCGAGCGTGGAGGAGTCCTCGCGGTCCTCCGCCTCAGCAGTATCCTCCAACGGATCGCCCTTGAGGAGCGCGTACATGCGCTGGATGGTGGAGACGACGACGGAGGAAGTCTCCTGGAGACCGGCCCGGCCGAGCGAGTCGACGTTGTAGAGGTCGGTGAACTTGCGGTTCTCGTCCGGCGTCTTGTAGCGGTCGAACTCGGCCTTGGCCTGGCGGCCGAGGTTGTTGCGGTCGACGAGGAAGAGGATGCGGCGCGCACGCGCATGCTTCAGCAGCCGGTACGACTCAGTGACCGCGGTGTAGGTCTTGCCTGCGCCGGTGGCCATCTGGATCAGTGCGCGCGGCTTGTCCTGGGCGAGTGATCCCTCCAGGCCGACGACCGCCTCTTCCTGGGCCGTACGCAGGTCGTGCGACTCCAGGACCGGCAGCGCGGTGCGCAGGGCGGCCCGGAAGGTAGGGGTGTCCGGGTGCTCGGTGGCGCGCTTCATCCAGGCCGCGAAGGACTCCGGGCGGTGGAAGGCGAAGACCGGGCGGGAGCGGGCGTGCGGGTCGAGGCGGTTGAGGAAGAACGTCTCGGCGCCGGTGGTGGCGTAGCGGAAGGCGAACGGTTCCTGCTCACGCCAGACCGCCATGGAGTCTTCCTTGAGAACGCCGCCCGCATACCGCTCGTTCTGCGCGAGGGCGCCGGCCAGGGCGGTGCCCTCGCGCTTGGCCTCGATGACGCCGACAATCATGCCGTCGACGTAGAGGACGTAGTCGGCGCGACCGGTGGCCAGGCTGAATTCTCGGACCGCGACGCCTTGGGAGGCGAGTGGGTTGAGGTCGCTATAGTGCTGGATCGTCCAGCCCGCCTGGGCGAGCATCTCGTCGATCCGGACGCGGGCCTGCACCTCGTTGAGCGGTTCGGGCCGCTGGGCGCGCTCGACGATCGCCTCGCGAGCGTTGACAGTGACCGCCCGGGGCTTGAGGCGCTCCTGCTCGTAACGGTCCTGGTAGGCGCGCCGGAGCCGCTCGATCTCGTCCCTGTGTTGGGCCACCTCCGCCTCGGACTCGGCACGGGCCCGCTCAGCCGCCTCGGTCAGCTTCTCGGCCTCCTCCCGGCCACGCCGCTCGGCTTCCAGCCGGTCACCGACCTCACTGAGGCGGGTTCGGGACTCGGCGAGGGTGCGCTGGTAGTGACCGAGCGCCTCGCGGAGTTCGGCCAGCTCGGGGGATCCGCCCGCGACCTCGCTCGGCAGCTGGGGCGGCACGAACGCGGCAATCTCTCGTACGTTGTCGATCGCGCGGGAGAAGAACTGGCCGAGCTGAAAGCAAAGCTCGACGGCTTTGAGGGCCTTGCTGGTGTCGAAGAGATGGTTGTGCGCGGCGTCGTTGCGCCCCCGCCGGAGCGTGTCGAAGGCGTCTCTGGTGCGACCAGGGAGCAGGCCAGCGCGCTGGAGTCCGGCCAGCCGGTCGATCTGCCGGGTTCCCTCGACGCGCACCCCGGCCCGCTGCACTAGCTCCGCGGCGAGCAACTCGCCGAACTGGCCGGAGGCGACGTACGAGACGTTGGGGTTGGTGAAGACGGACTGCTCGGCCTGCGCGCCATAGATGGCCAACAGGGGTTGCATCGCGTAGAGCCGCCCGAAGTTGGGCGACTTCCGAGCCGCTGCCTTCAGCTGCTCCGGGACTTGCTCACGACGCCGTGCCTGCCCGCTCATACGCTGCCGCTCCTCGACCAGGCCACATCAGGCCCTCACCTGTGACAAGACCTCTCAGCCTATGTCCAACCAAGCGCTCCGCTCTGGCAAATGAACCGATCACGACAAGATCGACGGCCCCCGCAACCGCCCACCCTCAAGGGTTCGCGTGCGTTCGGAATGTCAGCACGGGACAGCATCCCGGGGGTGACCACAGGTGCCGACAGGTGGACCGATCCGGCCCTCCGGGACAAACATCCAGCACCAAAGCACCGTCCGACCTTCGCTGGAGCCGCAAGAGGGGCCCGTCTCGGATTGACGGCCCCCTCTTGACCTGCGGCTTTACGGGACGCGCAGTTTAGTTGAATCTTCAATTAAACATTGAAGCGGAACTCCACCACATCCCCGTCCTGCATCACATACTCCTTGCCCTCCATGCGCGCCTTGCCCGCCGCGCGCGCGTCCGCGACCGAGCCCGTCTCGACCAGGTCCTCGAACGAGATGACCTCGGCCTTGATGAAGCCCTTCTGGAAGTCGGTGTGGATCACGCCGGCCGCCTCGGGGGCCGTCGCGCCCTTCGGGATCGTCCAGGCGCGGGACTCCTTGGGGCCTGCCGTCAGGTACGTCTGCAGGCCAAGGGTGCGGAAGCCGACGTGGGCGAGGGTTGCCAGGCCGGGCTCTTCCTGGCCCACCGACTGGAGGAGTTCGAGGGCCTCGTCCTCGTCCAGTTCCACGAGCTCCGACTCCAGCTTGGCGTTGAGGAAGATCGCCTCCGCGGGGGCGACGAGGGCGCTCTGCTCGGCCTTGAACTCGTCGTCCGTCAGCTCGTCCTCGTCCACGTTGAACACGTAGAGGAAGGGCTTCGTCGTGAGGAGGTGGAGGTCATGGAGGAGCTCCTCCCTGCCCGAGCCCTGGACGATGCCCGCCGAGAAGAGCGTGTCGCCCTTCTCCAGGATCGCCTGGGCCTCCTCGACCGCCTTCACCTTGGGCGCGACGTCCTTCTTGATGCGCGATTCCTTCTGGAGGCGCGGGAGGACCTTCTCGATGGTCTGGAGGTCGGCGAGGATCAGCTCGGTGTTGATCGTCTCGATGTCGTCCTTGGGTGAGACCTTGCCGTCCACGTGCACGACGTTCTCGTCCTTGAAGGCGCGGATGACCTGGCAGATCGCGTCCGACTCGCGGATGTTCGCCAGGAACTTGTTGCCCAGGCCCTCGCCCTCGCTCGCGCCGCGCACGATGCCCGCGATGTCGACGAAGTCGACGGTCGCCGGGAGGACCTTCTGGGAGCTGAAGATTTCCGCCAGCTTCGTGAGGCGGGGGTCCGGGACGCCTACCACGCCGACATTCGGCTCGATCGTGGCGAACGGGTAGTTGGCCGCCAGCACGTCGTTCTTGGTCAGGGCGTTGAACAGGGTCGACTTGCCGACATTGGGCAGACCGACGATTCCGATCGTGAGCGACACGTTGCGACATCCCGTACGTGAGTCTGTGGGTGGACGGACCGGAGGGCCGGACTGACCTTGGGGCGATCCCCCAGTCTACGGCGTGCGTGCCCCGCCCTCGTCGGCGTATCGCGTGAGTATCGAACGCTTGGCCAAGGTCGGCCAAAGGGCGTGTCCCATGCAGGATTATCGGTATGGCTCGACCTAGGTTGGTCCGGTGGAGCAACACAGGACGCGTCCCCCTCAGCCTCCGGCCCGGCCGCGACGCACCGCGCCCCTGCCCCCGCAGGGCAGGCCCGCCGAATCATCGGCGGTCTACCGCGCATCGTCCCGCCCCCGCCGCCCCGGCCGCCCCGTCCCGCCCTTCGTACGCAGACTGCGCGCGCTGCCCGTCTATCGCACGCTGCGCGGGATGCCGAACCCGCGTCTCACGGGGCTCGGCAGCGGCCTCTTCTGCTCCGCGACGATGTTCCTGCTCGCCTGTCTGCTGTGGCTGCTCTTCGGGAGTTCGGTCGTCGCGTACGGGGTGCTCTTCCTGCCCGTGTGCGTCCTCACCGCGTTCTGGGTGCGGCCCGCTGATCTGGTGACCGCGCCGGTGGCCGTGCCGATCGCCTTCGCCGTCGGGCTCGTGCCCATCTCCGGGGGTACCGGCGGCTTCGGCGCCCATGTCATGGGGCTCATCACGTCGCTGGCGCTGCACGCGGGCTGGCTGTACGCCGGGACGCTGACCGCCGGGCTCATCGTGCTCGTGCGGCGGATCAAGCTCATGGGGCAACGGCGACGGGCGCGGGCCGCCTCTGCTGCCACTGCCGCCGCCGGGCCGCGCGGGGCGCACGGGCCCAAGCGGCGTATGCCCACCGGGTGAGGCCGGGAAGGCCTAGGCCTTCTCCGCCGCCGCCATGGCCGCGCCCACGATTCCCGCGTTGTTCTGCAGCTCCGCGGGGACCAGCTCCGCCTTGATGCCCTTGATCAGCGGCAGGAACTTCTGGGACTTGCGGCTCACGCCGCCGCCGATGATGAAGAGCTCGGGCGAGAAGAGCATCTCCACGTGCGCCAGATACTTCTGGACGCGGTGCGCCCAGTGCTCCCAGGTGAGGTCCTCGTCCTCCTTGGCCTTGGACGAGGCGCGCTTCTCCGCGTCGTGTCCGTGCAGCTCCAGGTGGCCGAGCTCGGTGTTTGGGACGAGGCGCCCGCTGGTGAAGAGGGCGCTGCCGATGCCGGTGCCGAGGGTGAGCAGGATGACCGTGCCCGTACGGCCGCGTCCCGCGCCGAAGTGCATCTCGGCCACGCCCGCCGCGTCCGCGTCGTTCAGGACGGTGACGGGGGCGTCGCCGCCGAGCCGGTCCGCGACCAGGCTCTGGATGTCCGTGCCGATCCAGCTCTTGTCCACGTTCGCCGCCGTGCGCGCCGTGCCGTCGGTGATCACGCCGGGGAACGTGGCGCCGATGGGGCCCGTCCAGCCGAAGTGGTCGACGACCTCGCGCACCTTGTCGGCCACGCCGTCGGGCGTGGCCGGGTGCGGTGTCAGTACTTTGTGCCGCTCTTGTGCCAGGTCTCCGCGGTCCAGGTCAACGGGAGCGCCCTTGATCCCGGATCCGCCGATGTCCACACCGAAGATCTGCATGAGACCCACGTTACGGGCAGGGCCTGGCCCTCGCGTTACTTCTGGGACAGCTCCGCGGCCTCGGCGCGCAGGTCGCGGCGGAGCTCCTTGGGCAGCGAGAAGGTGATCGACTCGTCGGCCGTCTTCACCGTCTCCACGTCTCCGTAGCCCCGCTCGGCCAGCCACTCGATGACGCCGTCCACCAGGACGTCCGGCACGGAGGCGCCCGAGGTGAGGCCGACCGTGCTCACGCCTTCGAGCCAGGCCTCGTCGATCTCCTCGGCGCCGTCCACGAGGTGCGACGCGGGTGCGCCCGCGTCCAGGGCCACCTCGACCATGCGGATCGAGTTCGAGGAGTTCTTGGAGCCGACGACGATGACGAGCTCGGCGTCCTCCGCCAGCTTCTTCACCGCGATCTGGCGGTTCTGCGTCGCGTAGCAGATGTCGTCGCTCGGAGGGGAGATCAGGCCGGGGAACTTGGTCTTGAGTGCGTCGACCGTCTCCATCGTCTCGTCGACCGAGAGCGTGGTCTGGGAGAGCCAGACGACCTTGTCCGGGTCCCGGACCTCGACGTTCGCGACGTCGTCGGGGCCGTCGACCAGCGTGATGTGGTCGGGCGCCTCACCGGACGTACCGATGACCTCCTCGTGGCCCTCGTGGCCGATCAGGAGGATGTCGAAGTCGTCCTTGGCGAACCGGACGGCTTCCTTGTGGACCTTCGTGACCAGGGGGCACGTCGCGTCGATCGTCGCCAGTTTCCGCTCGGCGGCCTCCGCGTGGACCGTCGGCGCCACTCCGTGCGCGGAGAACATGACGATGGAGCCCTCGGGGACCTCCGCCGTCTGGTCGACGAAGATGGCGCCCTTCTTCTCCAGGGTCTGCACCACGTACTTGTTGTGGACGATCTCGTGGCGGACATAGATCGGGGCCCCGTACTGCTCAAGGGCCTTCTCGACGGCGATCACGGCACGGTCCACACCCGCGCAGTAGCCGCGGGGGGCGGCGAGCAGGACTCGGCGGGCAGGAGTCGAAGCAGTCATACCCCCCATCGTAAGGCCGAGCCCAGCGCGTCAAAGATCGGCTTCTTGGGGAGACTGGGGGTCTGCGTTCACTTACGGAGGCATAATGTCCGGCAACTCAGACACGACGGCCGGTGCCCATACCGGCACCGCTGCCGAGGGCGACGGGCTGCGGCGCAGTCTCGGCTTCCGTGATCTCGTCGTCTATGGGCTGTTGTTCATCGCCCCCATGGCGCCGGTCGGCGTCTTCGGGACGCTCGACGCCAAGTCGCACGGCGCGGTGGCGCTCGTCTACATCATCGCCACGATCGCGATGGCGTTCACCGCGTTCAGCTACGCCCAGATGGTGCGGGTGGTCCCCCAGGCGGGCTCGGTCTTCGCCTACGCGCGCGTGGGGCTCGGAAACGGCCCCGGGTTCATCGCCGGATGGATGGCGATGCTCGACTACCTCCTCATCCCGGCCGTCGCCTATCTCTTCTCCGGGATCGCGATGGAGGCCCTGGTGCCCTCCGTCTCCCGGTGGGTGTGGACGGCGATCGCGGTCCTGGTGACGACCGCGTTGAACCTGTGGGGCGTACGGACGGCGGCTCGGGTCGGGTTCCTGGTGCTCGCCATGGAGATCGTGGTCCTGCTGGTCTTCGTGGTCTCGGCGATCATCGTCCTGGCGCAGGACGGGACACAGCGCGACTGGCTGTCGCCGCTGAGCGGGGACGGCTCGCAGGGGGCGTTCGCGCTGGGGGCCGTCGTGGGCGCGGTATCGGTGGCCGTCCTTTCGTATCTGGGCTTCGACGCGATCGCCTCGTTCGCGGAAGAGGTGACGGGGGGTTCGGCGAAGGTGGCGCGGGCGGTGCTGTTCTGTCTGGCGCTCGCCGGTGTGCTGTTCATCGCCCAGACGTATCTGGTCGCGCTTCTGGAGCCCGTGTCGTCGGCCCAGCTCGCCGCCGAGCCGGCCAAGCAGGGGTCCGCTTTCTACGATGCGGTCGACTCGGCGGTCGGGGACTGGCTGCACGACCTGGTGGCCGTCAGCAAGGCGATCGGTGCGGCGTTCGCCGCGCTGGCGGGGCAGGCCGCGGCGGGGCGCCTGCTTTTCGCCATGGGGCGTGACCGGCGGCTGCCGGGGGCCCTGTCGAAGACCGATTCCGGTACGCCGCGGCTCGCGTTGCTGTGTGCGGCCGTCGTGACGATGGTGGCCGCGGTGTGGGCGGCCCGGCGGGACGACGGCATGGATCACCTGGTGTCGGTGGTGAATGTCGGGGCCTTGACCGCCTTCGTGTTGCTCCACGCGAGCGTGGTGGGGTGGTTCGCGGTGCAGAAGCGGGGCGGGGCGGTCAGTTGGTGGCGGCATCTCCTGGTTCCCCTGCTGGGGGCGGCCATCACCATTGCCGTGATCGTCGAGGCTGCGGGGTCCGCGCAGGTGGTGGGCGCGATCTGGTTGGCCGTGGGGCTTGTCGTGCTCTTCGGTCAGCGGGCTCGTCGTGGGGAGTCCTAGGCTGCCGACTCGAGACCCGGCGTCCGGCTCTTGACGCAGGAACTCTTGGCGCAGGAACTCTTGACGCAGGAACAGGAAGAGCCCCCTGTCAGACCCTGCCGATACGCTCGGCGCATGGCTTTGAACACGTCTGCTGATGCCCCGCTGCCCGTCGGCGAGGTGTCGCGGCTCATCGGCGGGTGGATCGACCGGCTCGGTGCCGTGTGGGTCGAGGGGCAGATCACGCAGCTGTCCCGCAGGCCCGGCGCCGGTGTCGTATTCATGACGTTGCGCGACCCCTCGCACGACATCTCCGTCAGCGTCACCTGTTACCGCCAAGTGTTCGACGCGGTAGCAGACGTCGTCTCCGAAGGCGCCCGAGTCGTCGTCCACGCCAAGCCGGAGTGGTACGCGCCCCGGGGGCAGCTGTCCCTGCGGGCCGTGGAGATAAAGCCCGTCGGCGTGGGTGAACTGCTCGCGCGGATCGAGCAGTTGAAGAAGAGCCTCGCCGGGGAGGGGCTCTTCGCGGCCGACCGGAAGAAGCCGTTGCCCTTCCTCCCCCAGCTCATCGGACTCGTCACCGGGCGCGCGTCCGCCGCCGAGCGGGACGTGCTCGAAAACGCCAGGCACCGCTGGCCCGCCGTCCGCTTCGAGGTGCGCAACGTCCCCGTCCAGGGCGTGCACGCCGTGCCGCAGGTCGTGCAGGCCGTGAAGGACCTGGACGCGCTCGACGCCGTGGACGTGATCATCGTCGCGCGCGGCGGCGGCAGCGTGGAGGATCTGCTGCCGTTCTCGGACGAGCAACTCGTGCGGGCCGTCGCCTCCTGCCGTACGCCCGTCGTCTCCGCGATCGGGCACGAGCCGGACAACCCCCTGCTCGATTACGTGGCGGACCTGCGTGCCTCGACGCCGACCGACGCGGCCAAGAAGGTCGTGCCGGACGTCGGCGAGGAGTACGAGCGCGTGCGCTGGCTGCGGGACCGGGCCCGGCGCTGCATGGACGCCTTCCTCGACCGCGAGGACCGCGGCCTCGCGCACGCCTTGGGCCGTCCCTCCATGGAGAATCCGCACCGCATGATCGAGGAGCGCGAGGAGCAGGTCTCCGCGCTCGTCGACCGCAGCCGCCGCACGCTCGGGCACCTCCTGGACCGCGCCGAGTCGGAGCTGACGCACACCCACGCGCGCGTGGTGGGCCTCTCCCCCGCCGCGACGCTCCAGCGGGGGTATGCCGTGCTGCAGAAGGAGGACGGCGCGGTGGTGCGGGCAGCGGAAGAAGTCACCGCCGGTGAGCAGTTGCGGGCACGGGTCGCCGAGGGCGAGTTCACCGTACGAACCGAGATCTAGGGTGGGGCACATGACCAGCAAGACGGACGAGGCCACAGGCCCGGCGGACGCACTCGGCTACGAGCAGGCACGGGACGAGCTCATCGATGTCGTACGCCGTCTGGAGACGGGCGGCACCACACTCGAGGAGTCGCTCGCCCTGTGGGAGCGCGGCGAGGAGCTGGCCAAGGTGTGCCGCCGCTGGCTGGACGGCGCCCGCGCCCGCCTGGACGCGGCCCTGGCGGGGCCCGACGGGGACAGCGACACGGACGGGGACGGCGACGCCTGAGGCGGGCTCCCTGGGCCTTCGCCCCTGACCTGGCGCGTCGCGACCTGGTGCGTTGCGACCGGGTGCGTGGTGACCTGGTGCGTTGTGAAGCGGATCACCAAGCCCCGGATTTGGTTGAAACTTAAACCGCAACGCCGTACGGTCGGTCCTGCAAGCTGATCCATGTACGCACCACGCACGCACCGAGAAGGTTGATCCATGTCTCTCGTCCTTGACCCCGCCGCACAGGACCTGCTCTTCCGCGAGGCCCGCACCGCGAACTCCTTCACCGATGAGCCGGTCACGGACGAGCAGGTGCAGGCAATCTACGACCTGGTCAAGTTCGGCCCGACCGCCTTCAACCTGTCGTCGCTGCGCATCACCCTGGTCCGCTCCCCCGAGGCCCGCGAGCGCCTGGTCCAGCACATGGCCGAAGGCAACCAGCCCAAGACCGCCTCCGCCCCGCTCGTCGCGATCCTCTCCGCGGACAACGAGTTCCACGAGGAGCTGCCTGCGCTGTTCCCGCACTTCCCGCAGGCCAAGGACGTGTTCTTCTCGGAGCGCCCGGCCCGCGAAGGTGCCGCGCACCTCAACGCCGCGCTGCAGTCCGCCTACTTCATCATCGGCGTGCGTGCCGCGGGCCTGGCCGCGGGCCCGATGACCGGCTTCGACGCCGCCGGCGTCCAGAAGGAGTTCCTGGACGGCGACCACATCCCGCTGATGGTCGTCAACATCGGCAAGCCGGCCGAGAACGCCTGGTTCCCGCGCTCCCCGCGCCTTGAGCTCGACCAGGTCATCGAGACCGTCTGAGGCTGAGACTGAGGCTGAGGCCGAACGAGACGACCTGGACATGGGTGAGGGCCCCGGCGGACAGTGCCGGGGCCCTCACTCATGTCCAGACCGCGCCCAGCACCGTCAGGAAGTCTTCAGCGCCTGCGCCATCTCCGTCAGCTTCCCGAACGACGCCGTGCCCGTGACCACCGTCGTCGCGCCCTTGTCCTCGCGCACCAGGGCGTCGTACGTCTCGCCCTTGTAGCGGTGCCAGGTCTGGCCGTCGATCTTCTCGGTGTCCTTCGTCCGGACGGCCCGCTGCGTGACCTCTTCGATGAACTTGACCGGCTTCGCCGTGGACTGCTTGATCGCGACGTACTCACCGGCCGGGTCGAGGAAGCCCAGGTGCCAGCTGTCGCCCTTGGTGCCGTCGAACCGCACCGACGTCGGCTTCCACGCCTTGGCCAGGCCCTCCGGAGCGGCCACCGGATAGGCCGCCGCCCGCCGCGCGGACAGCAGCTCCACCCTGTAGTCGACGCGCTTGACGGGGCTCTTGGTGTCGTCGTGCGGGATGAAGATGTAGATCGCGCCGGCGACGAGAACGATCACCGCCATCGACCACAGCATGTTCCGTACGGTCTGCTTGCCTTGTCTGCCTGCCACGTCCCTATGTTCTCAGGCCCCGGACGCGGCTCTTCCCCCGGTGCTCCCCAAGCGGTGACCCGAGCGGTGACCAGCTCAGGGCCAGGGCAGGACCAGCGCAGTGACCCGCACGTCCGATCCGCTCATGCGTGGGGCCCTCTGCTCATTTTGTCGGCCTACGGATAGAGTCGTGGCACACCCTCATCCGGCCGTCGTCGTATCAGCAGAAAGGTGCGCTCCGATGACCGAGCATCATCTCCCTTCCGAGCTCGAAGTCTCTCCCGAGGCTCCCGACCGCAACCTCGCCCTGGAGCTCGTCCGGGTCACCGAGGCCGCCGCCATGGCCGCCGGCCGCTGGGTCGGCCGCGGCGACAAGATCGGCGCCGACGGCGCCGCGGTCAGGGCCATGCGGACCCTCGTCTCCACCGTCTCGATGAACGGCGTCGTCGTCATCGGTGAGGGCGAGAAGGACGAGGCCCCGATGCTCTTCAACGGGGAGCGCATCGGTGACAGCACCGGCGCCGAGGTCGACATCGCCGTCGACCCGATCGACGGCACGACCCTCTGTGCGAAGGGGATGCCGAACGCCATCGCCGTGCTCGCCGCCGCCGACCGCGGTGCCATGTTCGACCCGTCCGCGGTCTTCTACATGGACAAGCTGGTCACGGGCCCGGAGGCCGCCGACTACGTCGACATCAACGCCCCCGCGTCCGTCAACATCCGCCGCGTCGCCAAGGCCAAGGGCCGCTCGCCCGAGGACGTCACGGTCATGATCCTCGACCGCCCCCGCCACGAGGGCATCGTCAAGGAGATCCGCGAGACCGGCGCGCGCATCAAGTTCATCTCGGACGGCGACGTCGCCGGTTCGATCATGGCCGTGCGCGAAGGCACCGGCGTCGACATGCTGATGGGCATCGGCGGCACCCCGGAAGGCATCATCTCCGCCTGCGCGATCAAGTGCCTGGGCGGCGTGATCCAGGGCAAGCTGTGGCCCAAGGACGACGCGGAGCGCCAGCGCGCGCTGGACGCGGGCCACGACCTGGACCGCACGCTCTCGACGACCGACCTGGTCCGCGGGGACAACGTCTTCTTCGTCGCGACCGGCATCACGGACGGCGAACTGCTCCAGGGCGTTCGCTACGCCGCTGAGACGGCCTCGACCTCGTCCCTGGTCATGCGCTCGAAGTCGGGCACGATCCGCAAGATCGACTCGGACCACCGGCTCGCGAAGCTGCGCGCCTACAGCGCGATCGACTTCGACCGCGCCAAGTAGGCCGCCGCGAAGGCCAAGTAGGCTTCAGGGCGCGCGAGTTGCGCACACCGGAGGGGGCGCCCCGTGCGGGGGACGCCCCCTTCGGCGTACGGAAGAACTATCCGGCGGCGGCGATCGGTCCCGCGGTCGTGTGCGCGGCCTTCTTGAGCTCCACCTCGCGCCGGCGCCGCCTGGCGAGCACCACGCGGCGCTCCGCGGCCGTGAGGCCACCCCAGACGCCGTACGGCTCGGGCTGGAGCAAGGCGTGCTCCCTGCACTCGACCATCACGGGACAGCCGCCGCAGACGCGCTTCGCGGCTTCCTCCCGGGACAGGCGTGAGGCGGTCGGCTCCTTGGACGGGGCGAAGAACAGCCCGGCCTCGTCTCGGCGGCACACCGCCTCGGTGTGCCATGGAGCGTCTTGGTTCCGATCGCGCACTGGTTCCCGCTGGGCCGGAACGGCGGCGACCTGCAGGGACTGATGCGACGGCTGCAGCACGGGTCTACTCCTGACGACGGCTTCGCGAGCGAGAGACGATGCAGCAAGCTCTACCCGCTGTGTACGCGCCTATGCACTGAGTTCCGATGTACGAAAGTTCGCGCCGTCAGTGGCCGGATACCGGATACGCCCCTCAGCGGCGCGTCAGTGGCCGAGGTGCTTGCGCAGCTGCTTGTGCAGGTCCTTGACGAGCTTGCCGCGCTTGGGCTTCGCCTCGATGTTGCCCAGGACCGCGTACCCGTCGACGAAGACGACCGGGGCGTCCCGCTCGGCCGAATCGAGCATGTCCACCTCGAAGTTGCCCAGCACGCCCGTGCCGTTGCCCCGCAGAGAGACGTTCTCCGGGACGTGGATCTCCACGTTCCCGAAGACGGAGATCGCCTTGATGACGACCTGCCGCTGCTCGAAGATCGCCTCGCTGAGGTCGATCTCCACGTTCCCGAAGATCGCGTACACGTGCGTGCGGCGGCCCACGCGCCAGCGGCCCCTGCGGACGGAGCTGCTGAAGACCGCGACCAGGTTCTCGTCCGCCACCGGGGGCACCACGCCGTCCGACGGGCGTGAGGGGGCGGGCTCGGGCGTCACCGTCGCTCGCGCGGCGCCGCCCGCCGCGGGCAAGTCGCTGACCAGCGGCTCCAGTTCACCCATGGTCTTGGCGCGATAGACGCCGTCGATCCGCTCGCTGTGCTCCTCGGCCGTCAGCCGGCCTTCGGCGAGCGCATCGCGAAGGATGTCCGCCGTGCGGTCCCGGTCGGCGTCCGACGCGCGCAGGCCTGTCGGCCGCGGTTCCGGGTGGGTCTGCTGGGGGCGCTTCTCTAGGTCCACGCCACTCAGCGTACCCAAACGCGATAGATCGCGACTACCCCTCGAGCCGCCCTACTGAGCCTTACCTCACAGGCTCGCCCGTCCAGTGGCGCTCTACGCTGGTTGGCGCGTCGCCAATGGAGGCCGCGCCGCTGTCTGCCGAGTGAGGAATGGCCGTAATGCCAGAGTTCGAGTACTCCGATCTGCTCCCCCTGGGAGAGGACACCACGCCGTACCGGCTGGTGACCTCCGAGGGTGTCTCCACGTTCGAGGCCGACGGGCGGACGTTCCTCAAGGTCGATCCCGAGGCGCTGCGCACGCTCGCCGCCGAGGCGATCCACGACATCCAGCACTACCTGCGGCCCGCGCACCTGGCCCAGCTGCGGCGCATCGTCGACGACCCGGAGGCGTCGGGCAACGACAAGTTCGTGGCGCTCGACCTGCTGAAGAACGCGAACATCGCGGCCGCGGGGGTGCTCCCCATGTGCCAGGACACCGGCACGGCCATCGTCATGGGCAAGCGCGGACAGAACGTCCTCACCGAAGGTGAGGACGAGAAGGCGCTCTCGCACGGCATCTACGACGCGTACACGAAGCTGAACCTGCGCTACTCGCAGATGGCTCCGCTGAACATGTGGGAGGAGAAGAACACCGGTTCCAACCTCCCGGCCCAGATCGAGCTGTACGCGACCGACGGCGGCGCCTACAAGTTCCTCTTCATGGCCAAGGGCGGCGGCTCGGCCAACAAGTCGTTCCTCTACCAGGAGACCAAGGCCGTCCTGAACGAGGCCTCCATGATGAAGTTCCTGGAGGAGAAGATCCGCTCCCTGGGTACGGCCGCCTGCCCGCCGTACCACCTGGCGATCGTCGTCGGCGGCACCAGCGCCGAGTTCGCCCTGAAGACCGCGAAGTACGCCTCCGCGCACTACCTCGACGAGCTGCCCGCCGAGGGCTCGCCGACCGGGCACGGCTTCCGGGACAAGGAGCTCGAGGAGAAGGTCTTCGAGCTGACGCAGAAGATCGGCATCGGCGCGCAGTTCGGCGGCAAGTACTTCTGCCACGACGTGCGCGTGGTGCGCCTGCCGCGCCACGGCGCCTCGCTGCCCGTCGCGATCGCCGTCTCCTGCTCGGCCGACCGCCAGGCCACCGCGAAGATCACCGCCGAAGGCGTCTTCCTTGAGCAGCTGGAGACGGACCCGGCGCGCTTCCTGCCGGAGACGACGGACGAGCATCTGGACGACTCCGCGGACGTCGTCAAGATCGACCTGAACCAGCCCATGGACGCCATCCTCGCCGAGCTGACCAAGCACCCGGTGAAGACCCGCCTCTCTCTCACCGGCCCCCTCGTCGTGGCCCGCGACATCGCGCACGCCAAGATCAAGGAGCGGCTCGACGCGGGCGAGGAGATGCCGCAGTACCTGAAGGACCACCCGGTCTACTACGCGGGCCCCGCCAAGACCCCCGAGGGGTACGCGTCGGGCTCCTTCGGCCCGACGACGGCCGGCCGCATGGACTCCTACGTGGAGCAGTTCCAGGCGGCGGGCGGCTCCAAGGTCATGCTGGCCAAGGGCAACCGCTCCAAACAGGTCACCGACGCCTGTGACGCGCACGGCGGCTTCTACCTGGGCTCGATCGGCGGCCCGGCGGCGCGCCTCGCGCAGGACTGCATCAAGAAGGTCGAGGTCGTCGAGTACGAGGAGCTCGGCATGGAGGCGGTGTGGAAGATCGAGGTCGAGGACTTCCCGGCCTTCATCGTGGTCGACGACAAGGGCAACGACTTCTTCCAGAACCCGGCCCCGGAACCGACGTTCACGTCGATCCCGGTGCGTGGGCCCGGCCTGGCGTAGTCACGCAGGCAGTAAGGCAGGTAGTAACCCAGAAGGGGCCCTCTCCGCGGAGAGGGCCCCTTCGTGCCCCATCTGGGCCTCAGGCGAACCACTGGTTCGCCGCCACCCAGGTGCCACGCTCGCCGTCCGGCATGCCGCCGTAGAGCCTTGGAATACCCAGAACAGGACAAGTGCTCAACTTTTCAGCGAGGTTTGACGGAGAGGTGAGAGGTAGGTTCGAGGCATGACCAGCGACGCCAGCGCAAGCGACAGCGGTGAGTACCGGATCGAGCACGACTCCATGGGCGAGGTGCGGGTCCCCGCGCACGCCAAGTGGCGCGCGCAGACGCAGCGTGCGGTGGAGAACTTCCCCGTCTCCGGGCAGCGCCTGGAGCGCGCGCACATCGCCGCACTCGCCCGGATCAAGGCCGCGGCGGCGAAGGTCAACGCAGACCTCGGGGTGCTCGACAAGGACGTCGCCGCGGCGATCGCGGACGCGGCGGGCGAGGTGGCCGAAGGGCGCTGGGACGAGCACTTCCCCGTGGACGTCTTCCAGACCGGCTCCGGCACGTCGTCCAACATGAACACGAACGAAGTGCTCGCGACGCTGGCATCGGAGCGCCTGGGCCGGGACGTCCACCCGAACGACCACGTGAACGCCTCCCAGTCCTCGAACGACGTCTTCCCCTCCTCGATCCACATCGCGGCCACGGGCGCGGTGACGCAGGACCTGATCCCCGCCCTCGAACACCTGGCGACGGCCCTGGAGCGGAAGTCGGCGGAGTTCGCCGACGTGGTGAAGTCCGGGCGCACGCATCTGATGGACGCGACGCCCGTGACCCTGGGCCAGGAGTTCGGCGGGTACGCGGCGCAGGTGCGGTACGGCGTGGAGCGGCTCAACGCCTCGCTGCCGCGCCTGGCCGAACTGCCGCTCGGCGGCACGGCGGTGGGCACCGGCATCAACACCCCGCCCGGCTTCTCGGCGGCAGTCATCGACGAGGTCGCGCGGGCGACCGGGCTTCCGCTGACCGAGGCAAGGGACCACTTCGAGGCCCAGGGCGCGCGGGACGGCATCGTCGAGACCAGCGGGCAGCTGCGGACGATCGGCGTCGGCCTCACGAAGATCGCCAACGATCTGCGCTGGATGGCGTCGGGACCGCGGACCGGTCTGGCCGAGATCAACCTGCCCGATCTGCAGCCCGGTTCCTCGATCATGCCGGGAAAGGTGAATCCGGTCATTCCGGAGGCGGTGCTGATGGTCGCCGCGCAGGTCACCGGCAATGACGCGACGGTCGCCGCGGCGGGGGCCGCGGGGAACTTCGAGCTGAACGTGATGCTGCCGGTCATCGGCAAGAACGTCCTGGAATCCGTGCGGCTCCTGGCCAATGTGTCGCGGCTGCTCGCCGACAGGACGGTGGACGGAATCACCGCGAATGCCGAGCGGGCCCGTGAGTACGCCGAGTCCTCGCCTTCCGTCGTCACTCCGCTGAACAAGTACATCGGCTACGAAGAGGCGGCGAAGGTGGCCAAGAAGTCGCTCGCCGAACGGAAGACCATCCGGGAGGTCGTGCTCGAAGGCGGATACGTCGAGCGGGGCGAGCTCACATTGACGCAACTGGACGAGGCGCTGGACGTTCTGCGGATGACACGCCCGTAAGGCTGTTCACCTTGACGCCCGGAGAGGTTCTGAGGAGCCTGTCCGGGCGCCCACTAATATCTCCGCATGACAGACCTCACCACGCCGCCAACGACGAGCAGCGAAGCAGCACGCTGGGCCCCCGGTTCCCATGTGCTGTGGCGGTACAAGGAGAATGCCGGGAACAGCATTCACATCTGCCGTCCCGTCACGGTCGTGCGGGACACCGAAGAGCTGCTCGCCGTCTGGATGGCTCCCGGGACCGAATGCGTGAAGCCCGTACTCGCCGACGGTACGCCTGTGCACCACGAACCCCTCGCCACCCGCTACACCAAGCCCCGCGCGCTGCGCAGGGACCGCTGGTTCGGCACCGGCGTGCTGAAATTGGCCCGGCCCACCGAGCCGTGGTCGGTGTGGCTGTTCTGGGATCCGGGCTGGCAGTTCAAGAGCTGGTACGTCAATCTAGAGGCACCGCGCGTCCGTTGGGACGGAGGCATCGATTCCGAGGATCACTTTCTGGACATCTCCGTTCGCCCCGACCGGACTTGGCAGTGGCACGACGAGGACGAGTTCGCCCAGGCCCAGCGCGCCGGCCTGATGGGAGCGGGAAAGGCGCAGGAAGTGCGGGCCGCGGGGCATGCCGCACTCGACGTGATCCGCTCGTGGGGAATGCCGTTTTCGGACAACTGGCAGCACTGGCGCCCCGATCCGGACTGGGCGATTCCAGCCCTTCCGGATGACTGGGACCGCACGCCCGCGCATGTGACGTCATGAGACCCTTGATGCGCCCCCAGGGTTCAAACGTAGGATCGTCCTCCGCAAGGGCGCACAGCAGCAACTCAGCAGCAACTCCCTGAGCTTGCGCGTTGCCTGACAGGATGTCATCGAAGGGCGGCAGAACGTGAGCGAGGCGAGCGAGTTCGACAGGTACGGCGGGCCATCCGGCCCGCTGCCCGACCGGACGGGCCAGGCCGAGGCCTTCGACGCCATCGGTCAGCACTACGACGACGCCTTCCCGCACAAGGACGGCCAGCTGGCCGCCGGGCTCAGGCTCGCCGACGCGCTGCCGCCCGGGTCGCGGGTCCTCGACGTGGGGTGCGGCACCGGACTCCCCACCGCCGGTCAGCTGGCCGACGCCGGGCACTCGGTCCTCGGCATCGACCTCTCCGCCGGCATGCTCGACCTCGCCAGGAAGAACGTGCCCGCGCCGAACGCGGAGTTCCGGCAGCTCGACGTGGCGGCGCTGCGGGCCGAAGGCCCCGGCGGCGTCGGCCAGTTCGACGGGATCGCCGCTTTCTTCGCGCTTCTCATGCTGCCGCGAGCCGAGATCCCGTACGCTCTGCGGCTGCTGCACGGACTGCTGCGTCCCGGCGGTCTGCTCGCGCTCTCCATGGTCGAGGCCGACCTGGACGACGCGGGGATTCCGTTCCTGGGGCACACAATCCGGGTATCCGGTTACCTGCGAGACGAACTGCGCCAGGTCGTACGGGACGCGGGCTTCGACATCGTCGAGGAGGACACGTACTCCTACGCCCCGGCGAGTACGGAAGTACCACCAGAGCACCAGCTCTTCCTGCACTGCCGACGCGGCTGACCCACGTAGCCCCACCGGACACCAAGGCGCAGCCCCGGACGGACGGATTCGAAACGCGTGACGGAGCACTCCATCCCCGACGAGGGCCGACAGCCCCGAGCTGCCCGGCCCGCCGCCCCCGCGGACCCCCGCGGGGCGCAGGCGCGCGCCCCGAAGTCGAGGGACACCGCGGGCGCGGCAGCTCTCCCCGCACAGCCGCAGGCCCAGGCCCGGACGGGGGACGCCACCGCGAGCCCCAGCGACGAGCACTCCCAGTCGTCCGGGCCCCCGGGACAGCAGCCCGACCAGCACCGCCCGCGCCCCGCCCCGGAAGGCGTGCCGTCCCAGCCGGGACCCGCCCAGGCGGGCGGCCAGGGCGGCGGCGCCGACATCCCCGACGACCTCTCCGCGGGCGCCCCCGGCGGCGAGGAGCGACGCACGGGACAGCCACGGCCCTCGGGCCCCGCGGCGATGCGGCGCGACGGCGACCGGCTTCGCTTCGTGGGCGCCGCGACCCGGCGCATCGCCCGCGGCATCGACCTGGACGAGATCGTGATGGGCCTGTGCCGGGCCACGGTGCCGACGTTCTCGGACGCGATACTGGTCTATCTGCGCGACCCGCTGCCGGTCGGCGAGGAGCGGCCAAGCGGAGCCCTCGTACTGCGCCTGCGCCGCACCGACCGGCTGCGTTCCATTGAAGAAGGGGCCGAGGAGCCCGACACCGAGGGCGGCACCCTGCCCGCCCTCCAGGTGCAGGCCGACCTCGTGACGACCACCGAGCTGTGCGAGGTGCGTCCCGGCGGCGCCCTCGCCGAAGTGCTGCGCGGCGTACGCCCGGTCTTCGCCGACGCCCCCGCGGCCCGCGCCGCGCTGCCCGAACTGCTCGGCGACGGCCGCACCGTGCCGGGCGGGCAGCGCACGATCCTCGCCCCGTTGCGGGGCAGACGCCGGGTGATCGGCGCCGCGGTGTTCCTGCGCCGCCCCGACCGGCCCCCGTTCGAGGGCGACGACCTCCTGGTCGCCGCCCAGTTGGCCACGCACAGCGCGCTCGGCATCGACAAGGCCGTGCTCTACGGCCGCGAGGCGTACATCGCCGACGAGCTGCAGCGCACGATGCTGCCCGAGACCCTGCCACGGCCGACCGGCGTCCGCCTGGCGTCCCGCTATCTCCCGGCCGCCGAGACGGCCCGCGTCGGCGGCGACTGGTACGACGCGATCCCGCTGCCCGGCAGCCGGGTCGCGCTCGTCGTGGGCGACGTCATGGGCCACTCCATGACCTCGGCCGCGATCATGGGCCAGCTGCGGACGACCGCCCAGACCCTGGCCGGGCTCGACCTGCCGCCCCAGGAGGTCCTGCACCACCTGGACGAGCAGGCCCAGCGGCTCGGCTCGGACCGGATGGCGACCTGCCTCTACGCGGTGTACGACCCGGTCGCGCACCGCATCACCATCGCCAACGCCGGCCACCCGCCGCCCGTCCTGCTGCACTTGGGCGGCCGTGCGGAAGTCCTGCGGGTCCCGCCGGGCGCCCCCATCGGCGTGGGCGGCGTCGACTTCGAGGCCGTGGAGCTGGACGCGCCCGCGGGCGCCACGCTGCTCCTGTACACGGACGGCCTGGTCGAGTCCCGGCTGCGTGACGTGTGGACCGGGATAGAGCAGCTGCGCGAACGGCTCGCCGCCACCGCGCAGTTGACGGGCCCGGACCATTCGCCGCCCCTGGAGGCCCTCTGCGACGACGTGCTCGACATGCTCGGCCCCGGCGACCGGGACGACGACATCGCGCTGCTCGCCGCCCGCTTCGACGGGATCGCGCCGAGCGACGTCGCGTACTGGTACCTGGAGCCGGAGGATGCCACGCCCGCCCGCGCCCGGCGCCTGGCCCGCAGCGCCCTGGAGCGCTGGGGCCTCCAGGAGCTGACGGACTCCCTGGAGCTCCTGGTCAGCGAGGTCGTGACGAACGCCGTGCGGTACGCGTCTCGCCCGGTGACCCTGCGCCTGTTGCGTACGGACGTGCTGCGCTGCGAGGTCGGCGACGACGTGCCGCAGTTGCCGCGGCTCCGGCAGGCGCGGGCCACGGACGAAGGCGGACGCGGGCTCTATCTGGTCAACAAGCTGGCCCGGCGGTGGGGCGCGACGCGCCTGAGCACCGGCAAGGTGGTCTGGTTCGAGCTGAACCACAGCTGAACCACGGCTGAGCCAGGCTGAACCGGAGCTGGTCTCGGGGCAGTTCACGACGAAGGCGCCCGGAAGCAATGGCTTCCGGGCGCCCTTGTGCTGTGCCGTCAGTCCCTGCCCGGCCGCCCGTTCGGGTTCTCCGGGATCTCGATGGAGTCCGTCGGGTCCGGCTCCGGGTCACCCGTCGGCGGTGCCGTGGTCGGGTCGTCCGTCGGCGGCTCGGTCGTCGGGGTCTCCGTCGGCTCCTCCGTGGTCGGGTCGTCCGTCGGCGGCTTCGTCGTCGGGTCCTTGGTCTTCGTCGGCTCTTCCGTGGGCTCCTGCGGGGTCTGCGTGGTCGGGTCCGGGGGCGGTGCGATGGCCGCGCCCATCGAGGTGTCCAGGTCGAACTCGCTGGGCGAGCCCATCGCGTCGAAGGTGTACGCAGCCCAGATCTGCGCCGGGAAGCTGCCGCCGTCGACGCGCGGCAGACCGCCGGCGCCCTTCATGGAGACCTGCTTGCTCTCCTCGGCCGTGCCCGCCGCGCCCTCGCCGAACAGGCCGACGGAGGTGACCAGCTTCGGCGTGTAGCCCACGAACCAGGCCGACTTGTTGTCGTCGGACGTACCGGTCTTGCCCGCCACGTCCTGCGTGGGGTTGCGCACCGCGCGGCCCGTGCCGTCGTCGACCACGCCGGTCAGGACCGAGGTGAGCGAGTCCGCGGTGCCGCGCTCGACGACCTGCTCGCCGATCGGGTCCGGCAGTTCGACCGAGCGGTCCTTGTGCTCGACGGAGGCCACGAGCGCGGGCGTGACCTGCTTGCCGTGGTTGTCGAGCGTCGCGTACACGCCCGCCATCTCCAGCGGACTCGCGCCCATGGTGCCCAGGGTCTGCGCGGGCACGGCGGGCAGGTCCTCGACGTCCATGCCGAGCTTGCCCGCGGTCTCCAGTACGTCGTCCATGCCGACGTCCACGCCCATCTGTGCGAAGACGGAGTTGATGGACTTGTTCATCGCCTTCTGGACGTTGACCTGGCCGTAGCTCTTGTCGTCCTCGTTCGGCGGCGCGAAGGCGACGTCGCTGCCCTTGACCGGGCGCTCGCTGGTGCCGTCGTAGATCGTGTTCGCCGTGATCGGCTGGCCGGACTGCGTCGTGGCGCCCTTCTCCAGGGCGGCGGCCAGGATCAGCGGCTTGAAGGTGGAGGCGGGCTGGTAGTCGCGCCGGGTGGCGTTGTTCGTGTAGTGCTTCACGTAGTCCTTGCCGCCGTACATGGCGAGGACCTTGCCGGTCTTGGGGTCGACGGACGCGGCGCCCGCCTGCACCCGGGCGTCGGCCTTGCGCTTGTCGGGGTCGAGCTGGTCGTTCAGCTTCTTGTCGACGGCCTTCTCGAGCTGCTTCTGCTTCTTCTCGTCGACGTTGAGCGTGATCGTGTAGCCGCCCGCGTCGAACTGCTCCTCGCTGAGGTGGCCCGCCTTCATGACCTCGGCCTTGGCCTCCTTCACGAGGTAGCCGGTCTGGCCTTCGAGGCCGGGCGCGGCCTTGGGCGGCTCCGGCTTGTCGAACTTCAGGCCCTCGCGCTCGCTCGCGGGCAGCCAGTTCTCCTCGACCATGTTGTCGAGCACGTAGTTCCAGCGCTCCTTCACCAGCTTCTTGCCGGCGTCGGTGGCGGAGGCCCAGTCGTACTGGCTCGGGGCCTGGAGGAGCGCGGCGAGGTAGGCGCCCTGCGTGACGTTCAGCTTCTCGGCGTCGACGCCGTAGTAGGCCTGGGCCGCGGCCTGGATGCCGTAGGCGCCGCGGCCGTAGTAGCTGGTGTTGATGTACCCGGCGAGGATGTCGTCCTTGCTCCGCTTCTGGTCCACCTTCAGCGAGATGACCAGTTCCTTGAGCTTGCGGGTCACCGTCTGGTCAGCCGTCAAGTAGTAGTTCTTGACGTACTGCTGGGTGATCGTCGAGCCGCCCTGCTTGCCCTTGCCGGAGACGGTGTTGATCAGGCCGCGGGCCGTGCCCTTGAAGTCGACGCCCTTGTCCTTGTAGAAGGACTTGTTCTCGGCGGCCACGAACGTGCGCTGCACGTCCTTGGGCACCTTGTCCAGGTCGACGACCTCACGGTTCAACTCGCCGGTCCTGGCGATGACCTTGCCGTTCTTGTACTTGTAGACGTTGCTCTGGAGCTTGGCCGCGGCGTTGCCCTCGGGCACGTCGACCACCATGTAGAGGACGACGAAGGAGAGCATGCCGAGCAGGCAGAGCCCGAAGAACGTACCCAGGATCTTCTTCAGCGTGAAGAAGCGGCGTATGCCCGTGCGCTTGGGTTTGCCGCCACCGGCGGGGCGCCCGCGCGATGCCCGGCGCGCGCCGCGCTGCCGCGCTTGTCGCTCTTCCGCTCGGCCCATGAGTGTGAGTGCTCCGCTTCCGTCTCGTCGCTCTTCCGTACAGATGACTGGCGAGTCAGCTCAAGAAGCTAACACCGCACCTGGGGACAAAGGACTGCCGATCCGGTCTTTTCCGGACGTGACAATCAGCACCTGCCCCACCGGAACCGGTGATTGCCCCCCATAGACCGACGACCCTGGAGCCCAGAAGGTTGCCCGCCTTTCGAACCTGTGAGCCCCGAGATGCGGGTATACATGCCACGTATACACACGGTGTAGAGTGCTCCGCATGTCCATCGGTCACACCCTCCTCGGCCTCCTTGAGTCGGGCCCGCGCCACGGCTACGACCTCAAGCGCACCTTCGACGAGAAGTTCGGTCACGACAAACCACTGCACTACGGGCAGGTCTACTCGACCATGTCCCGCCTCCTGAAGAACGGCCTCGTCGAGGTCGACGGCATAGAGGCGGGCGGCGGCCCCGAGCGCAAGCGGTACGCGATCACCGACGCCGGCATCACCGATGTCGAGCAGTGGCTCGCCACCCCGGAGAAGCCCGAGCCCTACCTCCAGTCGACCCTCTACACGAAGGTCGTCCTCGCGCTCCTCACCGAGCGCGACGCCTCGGAGATGCTCGACGCCCAGCGGGCCGAGCACCTGCGCCTGATGCGCATCCTCACCGACCGCAAGCGCAAGGGCGACCTCGCCGACCAGCTGATCTGCGACCACGCGCTCTTCCACCTCGAAGCCGATCTGCGCTGGCTCGAACTCGCCGCCGCACGCCTCGGCAGGCTCGCCCAGGAGGTTCGCTCCGCATGACCCCCGCAGGTTCCCTCCTGACCGCCTCCGGTCTCCGCAAGACGTACGGTCCTACGACCGCGCTCGACGACGCCGGGTTCTCCATCCACCCCGGCGAGGTCGTCGCCGTGATGGGTCCCTCCGGCTCCGGCAAGTCCACGCTCCTGCACTGCCTCGCGGGGATCGTCAAGCCCGACTCAGGCTCCATCACGTACAACGGCCGCGAACTCACGGGCCTGCCGGACGCCACGCTGAGCGCCTTGCGCCGCAGCGAGTTCGGCTTCGTCTTCCAGTTCGGGCAGCTGGTCCCCGAGCTGACCTGCGTGGAGAACGTCGCGCTTCCGCTGCGGCTGAACGGCGCCAAGCGCAAGGACGCCGAGGCCACCGCCCGCACCTGGATGGAGCGCCTGGAGGTCGATGACGTCACCGCCAAGCGGCCCGGCGAGGTCTCCGGCGGTCAGGGCCAGCGCGTCGCCGTGGCCCGCGCGCTCGCCACGAGCCCGCGCGTGCTCTTCGCCGACGAGCCGACCGGTGCGCTCGACTCGCTCAACGGCGAGCGCGTGATGGAGCTGCTCACCGACGCCGCGCGCTCGACGAACGCCGCCGTGGTCCTGGTCACGCACGAGACGCGCGTCGCGGCCTACTCCGACCGCGAGATCGTCGTACGCGACGGCAGGTCACGTGACATGGAGCGGGCGATATGAGTCTCGACACCCGTCCCAGGACCGGTGCCGGGTCCGGGCCGCCGCTCGCCGACGACACCGCCGTGTCCAAGGGGGGACCGCGCGCCTTCGCCCGCGACCTCGCGATGGGCATGCGTTTCGCCGTCGGCGGCGGCCGTGAGGGCTGGATCCGCACCCTGCTCACGGCGGTCGGCGTCGGCCTCGGCGTGGCACTGCTGCTCGGCGCTTCGTCCGTGCCCAACCTGCTCCAGCACCGCGAGGACCGCCAGGTGGCCCGCGCGGCCAACGACCAGTTCTCGGCCGACGAGGTCAAGCGCTCCGACTCCACCGTCCTGCAGCGCGACACCCCCACCGACTTCCGCGACGCGACGGTGGGCGGCCGCGTGCTGCGCGCCGACGGCGCGCACCCGAACCTGCCGCCCGGCCTGGACAAGATCCCCGCGGACGGCGAGATGGCCGTGTCGCCCGCGCTGCGCGACCTCCTGGACAGCCCCGAAGGCGCCCTCCTGAAGGAGCGGTTCGGCGACTACCGGATCACGGACACCATCGGTGACGCGGGCCTGACCAACCCCAAGGAGCTCTACTACTACGCCGGTTCCGACGCCCTCACCCAGGCGAAGGGCGGCCACCGCACAGCGGCCTTCGGCTACAAAGAGCCCGCGGAACCCATGGACCCGCTGCTCATCGTCCTGGTCGTCCTGATCTGCGTGGTCCTGCTGACCCCGGTGATCATCTTCATCGGCACGGCGGTCCGCTTCGGCGGCGACCGGCGCGACCGGCGGCTGGCAGCGCTGCGCCTGGTCGGTGCGGACGCCCACAGCGTGCGGCGCATCGCGGCGGGCGAGGCCCTGTGCGGCGCACTGCTCGGCCTCGCCCTGGGCGGCTTGTTCTTCCTGGGTGTGCGCGAGGTGATCGGCACCCTCGACGGGTGGAAGATCAGCGCCTTCCCCTCCGACGTCGTGCCGATGCCCGGCCTCGCCCTGCTGATCCTGCTCGCGGTGCCCGTCACGTCCGTCCTGGTCACCCTGGTCGCGCTGCGGGCCGTCTCCATCGAGCCGCTGGGCGTCGTGCGCTCCACCAAGCCCCGCAAGCGCCGCGTCTGGTGGCGCGTCGTGATGCCGCTCCTCGGCCTCGGGATCCTGCTCGCCTCGGGGCGCGTCGGGGGCGACGTGGTCAATGGCTACGTCGGGGGCAACGTGGCCCCGCCGGTCGTCGCCATCGGCGTGGGCGCCACGCTCACCCTGGTGGGTCTGGCCGCGCTGCTGCCCTGGCTCGTCGAGGCGAGCGTGGCGCGGCTGCGCGGCGGTGGCCCCGTGCCGTGGCAACTGGCCACCCGAAGACTCCAGTTGAGCAGCGGCACGGCGGCGCGCGCGGTCAGCGGCATCACCGTCGCGGTGGCGGGCGCGGTCGCCCTGCAGATGCTGTTCGTCGCGATGAACGACGACTTCAACCGGATGACCGGGAGCGACCCGGGCCGCGCCAAGCTGGTGGTCAGGGTCGACGTCGGCGACGGCGACCTCGCCGACCGGATGATCGACGAGTTCCGCACGACCGAGGGCGTCAAGAACGTCATCGGCACGGTCTCCACGTACGTCGTGAAGCCGGGCAAGATGACGGACCCCGACGCCATACGGCCCACCACGGAGCTGACGGTCGGCACCTGCGCGAACCTGCGTGAGCTGGCCCGGATCGGCCGTTGCGAGGACGGCGACACCTTCGTCGTGCACACCGGCGACGCCGAGATGAACGACTGGGTCGACGAGTCGGCCCGTCCGGGCAAGCCGATCGACCTGAACTCCGACAGTTGGGACGAGGCGGGCCAACAGCACGCCCCGTGGACGCTGCCCGCCGCGTCACGCACGGTCAAGGCCCGCCCCGACCCGGGCGGTGACCTGCACGACGGCATCTACGCGACGCCCGGCGCCATCGACTCCGCCAAGCTCTCCGACGCCACGACGACCGCCATGATCCAGGTCGACCCGGACTCCCGGGACGCCGAGGAGTACATCCGCAACACCGCGGCCCACGTCGACCCGTTCCTCGAAGTGGCGACGCTGCGCGCGGTCGAGCGCGACAAGCAGTACGCCACCATCCAGACCGGCCTGGAGATCGGCGCGATGGCGACGATGCTGCTGATCGCGGTGTCCATGCTGGTCTCGATGATCGAGCAACTGCGCGAGCGCAAGCGCCTGCTCGCGGCGCTCACCGCGTTCGGCACGCGCCGCGCGTCGATGGCGTGGTCGATCCTGTGGCAGACGGCGATCCCGGTCGCGATCGGCCTCACGCTCGCCGCCGTGGGGGGCGTCGGTCTCGGCTGGGTCATGGTCCGCATGATCCAGAAGCGGGTCACCGACTGGTGGCTCTTCGCCCCGCTGACGGTCGCCGGAGCCGTGCTCGTCGCGGTCGTGACGCTGCTCAGCCTGCCGCCGCTGTGGCGCATGATGCGCCCGGACGGCCTGCGCACGGAGTAACTCCCCCCGCAGTGGCGGTACGTTGCCGGTGCGGGGTCACAACACCCGCACCGGCAACGGCTTCACGGCCCCCCTCAGGGCGGCGGCGATCGCCTCGTACTCCGCCGCACGCGCCGCCCCCGTACGCATCGCGAGGGCGATGCGCCGGGTCGGCGCCGGATCCGCGAAGTACCCGGTGAGCAGCTGATTGCTGCGGCTGGTCTCGACGCGGACGGCGGTGCGCGGCAGCAGCGTCACGCCGAGCCCGCCGGCCACCAGCTGTACGAGGGTGGAGAGCCCGGCGGCGGTCGTGGTCACCGGGGCGTCCGCGCGGCCCGCCTCCCGGCAGATGTCGAGGGCCTGGTCGCGCAGGCAGTGCCCCTCGTCGAGCAGCAGCAGGTTCAGCTCGCGCAGGGCGTCGCGCGGGATGCCCTCGCGTCCGCCGAGCCAGTGGTCGAGCGGCGTGACGAGCACGAAGTCCTCGTCGAACAGCGGCAGTTCGGTCACGCCGGGCACGCCGAGCGGCACGGCGAGAAGCAGCAGGTCGAGCCGTCCGGCGCCGAGTCCCTCGATCAGCGACGAGGTCTGCTCCTCGTGTACCTGAAGGTCGAGCGCCGGGTACTTCTCGTGGACGAGCCCGATGAGCGTGGGCAGCAGATAGGGCGCCACGGTCGGGATCACGCCGAGCCGCAGCACCCCGGTGAACGGCGCGCGCACCGCGTCGGCCTCCTCCATCAGCGCCCCGACCTCCTCCAGGACGGCCCTGGCCCGCACCGCGAGGCGCTCGCCCGCCGACGAGAGCAGCACCTTGCGGGTCGTGCGCTCGAGCAGGGTGACACCGAGTGTCTCCTCCAGGGCCGAGACGGCACCGGAGAGCGCCGGCTGGCTCATCCCTATTGCTACCGCCGCGTCCCTGAAGTGCAGGTGCTCGGCGACCGCGGCGAAAGCGCGCAGCTGCGCCAGGCTGGGCTGCTTGCCCCTATTTATCGCTGGCACTGATAGCCACCTCCGATCAACAAGACAGAGTGTAGCTATTTCCCTAATCAATGCACTCTGTGCCACGATCGACAGCAGTCCAACCCCCTGGAGCCCCTTACCGGGTTCCTATGCTGCAAGGAGAGTCCGTGCTCACTGTCGGTGACAAGTTCCCCCAGTTCGATCTGACTGCCTGTGTCTCGCTGGAGAAGGGCCAGGAGTTCCAGCAGATCGACCACAAGACCTACGAGGGCAAGTGGAAGATCGTCTTCGCGTGGCCCAAGGACTTCACCTTCGTGTGCCCGACCGAGATCGCCGCCTTCGGCAAGCTGAACGACGAGTTCGCTGACCGTGACGCCCAGGTCCTCGGCTTCTCCGGTGACTCCGAGTTCGTGCACCACGCCTGGCGCAAGGACCACCCGGACCTGACGGACCTGCCCTTCCCGATGCTGGCCGACTCGAAGCACGAGCTCATGCGTGACCTCGGCATCGAGGGCGAGGACGGCTTCGCGCAGCGCGCCGTCTTCATCGTCGACCAGAACAACGAGATCCAGTTCACGATGGTGACCGCCGGTTCCGTGGGCCGTAACCCCAAGGAGGTCCTCCGGGTCCTCGACGCCCTCCAGACGGACGAGCTCTGCCCCTGCAACTGGACCCAGGGCGAAGAGACCCTCGACCCGGTCGCGCTCCTCTCGGGCGAGTGAACGGAAGGTTCTGACATGGCACTCGACGAACTGAAGTCCGCCGTACCGGACTACGCCAAGGACCTGAAGCTGAACCTCGGCTCGGTCATCGGCAACTCGGACCTGCCCAAGCAGCAGCTCTGGGGCACGGTGCTCGCCTGTGCGATCGCATCGCGCTCCCCCAAGGTGCTGCGCGAGCTTGAGCCCGAGGCGAAGGCGAACCTCTCCCCCGAGGCGTACACCGCCGCCAAGTCGGCCGCGGCCGTCATGGCGATGAACAACGTCTTCTACCGCACCCGCCACCTGCTCTCGGACCCCGAGTACGGGACGATGCGGGCCGGCCTGCGGATGAACGTCATCGGCAACCCGGGTGTGGAGAAGGTCGACTTCGAGCTGTGGTCGCTCGCGGTCTCCGCGATCAACGGCTGTGGCCAGTGCCTCGACTCGCACGAGCAGGTGCTGCGCAAGGCCGGCGTGGATCGCGAGACGATCCAGGAAGCCTTCAAGATCGCCGCCGTGATCCAGGCGGTCGGCGTCACGCTGGACTCCGAGGGATTCCTGGCGTAGTCGCCTCAAGCCGACGAAAGCGGCCCCGCCCAGCTTCTGCTGGGCGGGGCCGCTTTCGTCGGCTTCGCAGTGGTGCGCGTACCTGACTCACCGGCTCCGCCGAGTTCGTCCTCAGTCGCCGGGCGGGCTGAATCCTGCCTACGAACCCGCACCCGGCGACGGGGAAGCCGGAGGGTCCACCGGCGCGATCTCCACCGCCGTCGCACCCCGCGGCTGCGGTGACTGCTTCAGGGCGGCTTCACGCGAGTACGCCCGCAAGTAACCCACCACGGTGTTCGTCACGGCGACCAGCGGCACCGCCACCACCGCGCCGCCGATCCCGGCGACGAGCCCGCCCGCGGCCACGGACAGCACGACCGCCAGGGGATGCACCCGCACGGCACGGCCGAGGATGAACGGCTGCAGGATGTGCCCCTCGATCTGCTGCACGGCGAGGACCACGACCAGGGTCATCAACCCGGTGAAGACGCCCTGGGTCACCAGACCCACCACCACGGCGAGCGCGCCCGAAATGACCGCACCCACCAGCGGGATGAACGCGAACAGGAAGATGAAGACGGCAAGCGGCACCGCCATCGGCACCCCGAGGAAGTAGATCCCGAGCCCGATGAAGATCGCGTCGATCAGGGCCACTATCACCGTGCCCCGCACATAGGCCGTCAGCGTGCGCCAGGCACGCGGCCCCGCGCCCGCGATGCCGGGCCGCGCGGGCGCCGGGACCAGCTTCAGGACCCACTGCCAGATGCGCTTGCCGTCGTACAGCAGGAACAGCGTCGAGAACATCGCGAGCAGGATGCCGGTCATGGCCTCCACGATCACGGTGACGCCTTCGAGCCCCGCGGACGTCAGCTCCTCCGTGTTCGCGCCGACCGCCTCGCGCAGGCTCTTGGCGATGTCGTTGATCTGATCCTCGGTCACATGGAACGGGCTGGTGAGCAGCCAGTTGCGCAGATCGTCGATGCCGTCCTGGACCTGGCTGGAGAGCGTGTCCGCGTTCTCCATGACCTGCCAGACCACGAACCAGCCGACCAGGCCGATGACGACGAAGCCGAGTACGGCCGTGACCGCCGTCGCGAGCCCCTTCGGAAGGCCGAGCCGCTTGAGCCGGACCACCGTCGGCTGCAGCATCGCGGTGACGAGCAGCGCCGCGACGAAGGCGAAGACGACGAGCTGTACGGCGCTGATGACCTTCATCAACACCCAGAGCGTGCCCGCGAGTACGAGAAGGCGCCAGCCGGCCTCGGCCGCGACCCGCATCCCCCACGGCACCGCGGCGACCGGGTCGGGCCGTGCGGCTATGTCCGGCGCGTACGCGGGCGGGGCGGGCACCACGGTCTCGGCGTCCTGCGCCCCGGCCGCCGCGGCTGCCGCGTCGCCCTCGGCGGCGGCAGCGTCGTCGGCGGACGGCCGCCGCGGTTTCCCGAGACCGTCACCGGGGTCGGAATCGGCGTCGTCGCGCCCCATCCGCTCACCCATCTGCGACAGTCCGGCACCGAGCCGGCTGATCCACCCTGGTACTCGCGCCATGATCCGTCCTCTTCCCCCGTCTTTCCCCACCACTCCCCCCTGGAAGTTGTCGCACTGACCGTACACGGCTGAGGCCCCCCACCGAATGACGGTGAGGGGCCTCGAAAAGGTTGAGCGAGATGCGGCTCAGTACCAGTTGTTCGCCTGCCAGAACTCCCAGGCACCGCACGGGCTTCCGTAGCGGTCGTTCATGTAGCCGAGGCCCCACTTGATCTGCGTGGCGGGGTTCGTCTGCCAGTCGGAACCGGCCGAGGACATCTTGGAGCCGGGCAGCGCCTGGACAAGGCCGTACGCACCCGAAGAGGGGTTGCTGGCCTTGTAGTTCCAGGTGGACTCGTGGTCGACGATGTTGCTGAAGCACTGGAACTGGTCACCGGGGACCATCTGCCGTGCCATCGCCTGGACCTGCGAGACGGAGTACGAGGACTGCGGGGCGAAGTCGGAGGCGTCGCGCGCGGAGGAACGGCTGGCCTTGGTCTCGGCCTCCTCGCGCTCCTTCTTGGCTGCCGCCTTCTCGGCCTTCTCGGCGGCCTCCGCCTTCTCCGCGGCCTTCTGCTTCGCGATCGCCGACTCCGCGGCCTGCTTGCGCGCTGCCTCCGCCGCGGACTTCTTCGCGGCCGTGTCGGCAGCCATGGCCTGTGCGTCGGCCTGCTGCGTCAGGGACGCCGTCTGCACCTGGGCCTGCTGGCCCGCGGGAATGTCTGCGAGGAGAGTCGCGTCGCTGGCCGCCGCCTCGAAGTCGTTGTCATTCGAGGTGCCCGGGGTGCTGCCCGAGGCGACACCGACGACAGCGCCAACAGTGGTGACCGCGGTGGCGGATGCCACGGCGAATCCCCGGACCGAAATCCGGCTCACACGGTTTCCTTCCAGCATCGCCCGCATAGGTGACCTCGCGGACGCAATCGTGCCCCTGGACGCTGGCCTCCGCTTGGTTCTCGGTCACGGGAGGCACGGGCCCGGTGGACAACTCCCGTGACGGGAGCGCCGCGTGGTGCTCGGGCGGCATGCGACGGCCACTATGAAGTTCTGGTGTTTCCGGTTTTCAGTACCTCTGGGGGTACAGGTGTGTCGCATGCGGGGCCTGACAGGACCCAGACTCTGCCCCAGCCGGACGCCGCAAGGCAATTCCCCGTTGCGTGTGAAAGCTCACACCTCGTTTGCCCCAGGAGTTTTTCGGAAAAGGGCGAACGCCACGACGCCGCCCGGCTAGGCTCCTTCGCTTCGCCGGGCGGCGCCAACTACCGCGTAACCACCGTGAACTGGCTCAGATGTGCCCGTCCTCCAGCATTTCGGTCACGAGCGCCGCGATCTGCGAACGCTCGGAGCGGGTGAGCGTGACGTGGGCGAAGAGCGGATGGCCCTTCAGCTTCTCCACGACGGCAACTACACCGTCGTACCGGCCCACTCGGAGGTTGTCGCGCTGGGCGACGTCATGAGTGAGGACGACCCGGGAGTTCGCCCCGATCCTGGACAGAACGGTCAGAAGAACGTTCCTCTCCAGGGATTGGGCCTCGTCCACGATCACGAACGCGTCGTGCAACGAGCGCCCGCGGATATGGGTGAGCGGGAGCACTTCGAGCATGCCGCGCGCCGTCACCTCCTCGATGACCGCCTTGCCTGCCACCGAGCCGAGCGTGTCGAAGACCGCCTGCGCCCAAGGGCCCATCTTCTCGGCCTCGGTGCCGGGCAGATAGCCGAGCTCCTGCCCGCCCACCGCGTACAGCGGCCGGAAGACCATCACCTTCTGGTGCTGTCGGCGCTCCAGGACGGCCTCGAGGCCCGCGCAGAGCGCGAGAGCCGACTTGCCGGTGCCCGCGCGCCCGCCCATCGACACGATGCCGATGTCCGGATCGAGCAGCAGATCGAGCGCGATGCGCTGCTCCGCACTCCTCCCCTTGATGCCGAAGGCCTCACGATCGCCGCGTACGAGACGGACGTTGCCCTCGGCCGTGACGCGGCCCAGAGCCTTGCCCTTCTCGGACTGGATGGTGAGGCCCGTGTGGACGGGCAGGTCGGCCGCCTCGGGGACGTACAGCGTGTCTTCCTCGAAGAGGAGGTCCACCTGTTCGCCGGAGAGGGTCAGTTCGGACATTCCGGTCCAGCCGGAGTCCGTGATGGCGAGCTCGGCGCGATACTCCTCCGCGAGGAGGCCGACCGAGGACGCCTTGATCCTCAGAGGCAGATCCTTCGACACGACGGTGACGTCGTATCCCTCTGCCTGGAGGTTGCGCGCGACGGCGAGAATCCGTGAGTCGTTGTCCCCCAACCGGTAGCCGGCCGGAAGCACGCCGGGATCGGAGTGGTTGAGCTCGACGCGCAGCGTGCCGCCCAGATCGCCGATCGGGATCGGCGCGTCCAGGCGACCGTGCCGGACCCTGCAGTCGTCCAGGAGGCGCAGGGCCTGCCGGGCGAAGTAGCCGAGTTCGGGATGGTGCCGCTTCGCCTCGAGCTCCGTGACCACGACGACGGGCAGCACGACTTCGTGCTCGTCGAAGCGGTACATGGAGTTCGGGTCTGCGAGCAGAACGCTGGTGTCGAGAACATAGGTGCGCCTGTCGGGCATGCGGCGCTTTGTGCTGGTCACCACGGAAGGACGTACCCCCTCGGATGAGGTCGGGGAGCGACGGGAAGGATGCCGGGAGAATCCGGACCGGTCTCGGGACCGCAGTGCGCGGGCCGAGCTCCGGCCCTCCACTTCGCCCGTACTCACCGCACGGTCGTCCTGGTGCAAAGGGCCTCCCGGGCGGACGGCCCCATGCCGTCCGCTGAGATACGACATCCGTGAATCGGATGTCGACCTGGAAGGCTTATTCCCTCGAACATGCGCAGCCATGCCAGGGCATATGACGGCGCGTCCGTGAACTCTGGGTTTCTCACGCCTCACCGACATGAGCACCTCGCGTGCCTCGTGGGGCGTCAGCCGCCGTAACGCCGGTGCCGGGCCGCGTAATCACGCAGCGCACGCAGGAAGTCGACCTTGCGGAAGGCCGGCCAGAAGACTTCACAGAAGTAGTACTCGGAGTGGGCCGACTGCCAGAGCATGAAGCCGGAGAGACGCTGCTCACCACTCGTTCGGATCACCAGGTCGGGGTCCGGCTGGCCGCGTGTGTAGAGGTGCTTGGAGATCAGGTCGACGTCGACGGTCTCGGCGACGTCCTCCAGGCTGCTGCCCTTCTCCGCGTGGTCGAGGATCAGCGAGCGGACCGCGTCGGCGATCTCCTGCCTGCCGCCGTAGCCGACGGCCACGTTGACCAGTATTCCCTTGTTGCCGTGGGTGGCCTGCTCGGCCTCCTTGAGGACGGCTTGGGTGCGGGCGGGAAGGAGGTCCATCGTGCCCACGTGGTGGACGCGCCAGCGGCCGTCGGCCGCGAGGCTGCGGACCGTGTCCTCGATGATGCCGAGGAGCGGGATCAGCTCCCGCTCCGGGCGGTCGAAGTTGTCGGTCGACAGCATCCAGAGGGTGACGACCTCGACGTCGGTCTCGGCGCACCAGCCGAGGAACTCCTCGATCTTGTACGCGCCCGCCTGGTGGCCCTGCTCGGTGGTGCCGCCGGACGCCTTGGCCCAGCGCCTGTTGCCGTCGAGGATGACCCCGATGTGCTTGGGCACCTGGTCGTGGTCGAGGCGGCCTTCCACCCGGCGTGCGTAAAGTCCGTACACCAGGTCGCGCAGGTTCACTTCTGTCAGCCCCTCCATGCAGATGGCAGTCCCCGAAGGCGAAAGCCTACCGCTGTGAGGGCGGGCCTCCGCCCAGGGGTGAGCCCGTACTGAAGTAGCTTCGTACCCATGAACGACACGTCTCTGTACCGAGCGGCAACGGACCGTTACAGCACCATGGAGTACCGGCGCACGGGCCGCAGCGGCCTGAAACTGCCCGCCGTCTCCCTCGGCCTGTGGCACAACTTCGGTGACGACAAGTCCTTGGAGAGCCAGCGCGCGATTCTGCGCCGCGCCTTCGACCTTGGCGTCACACACTTCGACCTGGCGAACAACTACGGCCCGCCCGCGGGCTCGGCCGAGCTCAACTTCGGCAAGCTGTTCGCCCAGGATTTCGCCCCGTACCGCGATGAATTGGTCATTTCGACCAAAGCGGGCTACCTCATGCACCCCGGCCCGTACGGCGAGTGGGGTTCGCGCAAGTACCTGCTCTCGTCCCTGGACGCGTCGCTGAAGCGGATGGGCGTCGACTACGTCGACATCTTCTACTCGCACCGCTTCGACCCCGAGACCCCGCTCGAAGAGACGATGGGCGCGCTCGCGTCCGCCGTGCAGCAGGGCAAGGCCCTCTATGTAGGCGTCTCCTCCTACAACAGCGAGCAGACCGCCGAAGCGGCGCGACTGCTGCGGGAGATGGGTGTTCCCGCCCTCATCCACCAGCCCTCGTACTCGATGATCAACCGCTGGACCGAGGACGACGGCCTGCTCGACACGCTTGAGGACGCGGGGATGGGCTGCATCTCCTTCGTGCCCCTCGCGCAGGGCCTGCTCACGAACAAGTACCTGAAGGGCATCCCGGAGGGTTCGCGTGCCACGCAGGGCAAGTCGCTCGACCCCGACCTCCTGAGCGACGAGGTCGTGCGCCGCCTCAATGGCCTGAACGACATCGCGGCCCGCCGCGATCAGTCGCTCGCGCAACTGGCGCTCAACTGGGTCCTGCGCGACGAGCGGATGACCTCCGCGCTCATCGGCGCCTCCAGCGTGAAGCAGTTGGAGGAGAACGTGGCGGCGCTCGCGGGGCCGAAGCTCACGGACGAGGAGCTCACGGAGATCGACGCGTACGCGGTCTCCACGCCCGGCACCAACATCTGGGCCGGGCGAGGCTGACACCCGGGCCGGGCGAGGCTGGCACCCGGGCCGGGCGGCTTCCTGAGTACGCGGCGTTCGGCTTGCCCAGTACGGGGCGGGCGGCTTCCCCAGTACGGGGCGGGTGCGGGCTCCGGCGTCCGGGCATAAAAAATCGGGCCGGTCCGTGGGGGGGAGACGGACCGGCCCGAGGGGGGGTTTCCACCATAACCCTTCGTAAGGGATGGCGCGCGCATCGGCGCGACACAACTACTCTCCGAAACCGGCCGACAACTCCCCGGCCCAGTTCTCCCACCGGATTTCGGCCCCCGACAACAGGTTTCGGCCTCGCCTGGCGGTAACCCATTGGAGGGACGGAGGGTGGGGCACCGACTTGACTCGGCCCGCGTAGCTTCGGGTCACATGGCGACGCTTCTCCTCCCGACCGGCCGGACGCTCCCCCTGGAGATCGCGGACTCCGCCGGTGCGCGGCGGCGCGGGCTGCTCGGCAGGGACGGGGTGGGCGGGGCGCTGCTCCTGAGCCCGGCGAGCAGCGTGCACACGGTGGGCATGCGGTTCGCCGTCGATGTGGCGTATCTCGACCGGGAGCTGCGGGTGCTCGCCGTGCGGACGATGCGTCCCGGACGGATCGGACGGCCCCGGCTGCGGGCCCGGCACGTCCTGGAGGCGGAGGCCGGGGCGATGGCCCGGTGGGGCGTGCGCCAGGGTGCGCGGGTCGAGGTGCGGTCCGGTGACGTCGCCGGCTCCGGCGGAAGATGAGGGCGCGCGGAGCCGCGCAGCCCCCTCCACCGCGCGGCACCGCACACGTGGCTTTGCTCACGCGAATTCGCCTTGGTCTGAACTTACGTGATTCGCGCGGCTGAATCGAGTCGGTCCCGATAACGATGCGGAATCAACGCGACCTGTTCCGGGATCACTTGGCTAACGATCGCCGCGCCGAGCAACCTCTGGCCGCCTTCTCGCGTCAGGCGGCAGCGCCCTCCTTCTTCGCGTCCCCGTCGGCGTCCTCCGCGGCTCCCTGGCAGGTTTCGACTCCCTCGCAGGCTCCCCGGCCGGCTTCCTTGTTGGCCACCAGCTGCCGCATGTGATCGTCGCCCCACACACCCAGCGGTACGAGTGCCTCGTTCAGGGAGAGGCCGAGGGAGGTCAGCGAGTACTCGACCTTCGGCGGGACCTCCCGGTACACCTCGCGGTGCACGATGCCGTCGGACTGCAGCTCGCGCAGCTGCTGGATCAGCACCTTCTCGCTGATGCCGGTGATGTGCCGCCGCAGCTCGCCGAAGCGGAGGGTCGTGCCCGCGTGCAGTGCCCAGAGGATCATCGGCTTCCACTTGCCGCCGACTACCTCCACGGCCGCGTCGAGGCCGCAGGCGTACAACACCTTGCCCGCCTTGCCGCTCCCTCCGGCGCTCCCCTCGGCGCTCGCCCCGATGATCCCCTCGGCGCTCCCCGAAATACCCTCCGCGCCGCGCTTCGGCATGGTCCACTCCTCTGGTCTGCAGAGCCACTTACTGGATCGACAGTTACTGGATCGACAGTACTGACTGAAGGGGAACGCCGATGTCCGTCGCCGCTATTTCGTGGAGTGCCGCCAACGCCCGGCGCATGGAGCGGCAGTTCCTGCGGACTCCGGCGAAGCCGGGCGAGGCGGGGCCCGGCGAGGTGGTCGACGCGATGCTCGCCGCGCAGGCGCAGGTGCTGTCCGCCGCAGAGCTGTCGGTGGGGCTGCGGATGGACGGGGCGACCCGGCAGGACGTACGCCATGCGCTCTGGAGCGAGGAGCCGAGCCTGGTCAAGACGTACGGACCGCGCGGCACGATCCACTTCCTGCCGACGGCCGAACTCCCCCTCTGGACAGGCGCGTTGTCGGCGATCCCGGGCGGCCCGAGCCCCTTCAAGGCGGACGACCGCCTGACCCCGTCCCAGACGGAGGAGATCGTGACGGCGATCGGCCAGGCGCTGGACGGGGCCCAGTTGACCATCGACGAGCTCAGCGACGAGGTGGTGGCGCGTACGGGGCCATGGGCGGGCGACCTGGTACTGCCCGCCTTCCAGGGGATGTGGCCGCGCTGGCGCTCGGTCATGCACCTGGCGGGCCACCGCGGGGTGCTGAGCTTCGCACCCAACCGTGGCCGCAAGGTGACGTACACGCGTCCGCCGGCCTTCGGGGCGCCGATGGACGCGGAGGCGGCGACGGCGGCTCTCGTACGGCGCTTCTTGTACGCGTACGGGCCCGCGACGCCGCGTGAGTTCGCCAAGTGGGCGGCGGCGCCCGGTGGTTGGGCGACCGATGTCTTCGCGTCGCTCGCCTCGGCCGGGAGGATCGAGGCGGTGGAGCTGGATGGCGTGCCGTCGACATGGGTGGTCGCGGACGACACGGACTTCCCGGGGGAGCCGGTGCGGGGGGTGCGGCTGCTTCCGTACTTCGACGCGTACGTGATCGCCTCACACCCGCGTGAACGGCTCTTCCCCGGGCGGGCCTACGAGCGTGCGCTGGCCGGAGGCCAGGCGGGCAACTTCCCCGTACTGCTGGTCGACGGGGTGGTGGCGGGAGTGTGGCACCAGCGCCGCTCCGGGCGACGGATCACGGTGACGGTGGAACCGCTGGGTTCGCTCAGCGCGGGGCAGGAGAGGGAGCTTGCGGGGCAGGTGGAGAGGGTGGGGGAAGTCTTGGAGGGGCGCGCGGAGTTGGTGGTGGGGAGGGTGACGGTAGGGGCGCACGCGTAGCTTGGGGCTGGGGCCTACGACTTTCGGGCGTCGACAAGGTGCCGCGTGCTGTGGGCCACGAACGGCCCGTCCGCTTCGATCTGTTCGTGCAGCTCGCGCAGCCGCGGTCGGTACTTCTCCACGGAGAAGTCCGGCACCATCCACACCACCTTGCGCAGGAAGTGGACGACGGCCCCGATGTCGTAGAACTCGATCCGCAGCCGTTCGGCCCGCAGGTCCACGATCTCCAGGCCCGCGGCCTCCGCCTCGGCGCGCTCGCCGTCGGGGTGGCGTCCGTTCCGTACTTCCTCCGGCTGAGGCCCGAGGAAGTACTCGACGAGCTCGAAGACGCTCGCGGGGCCCACATGCTGGGCGAAGTACGTCCCTCTGGGCCGCAGCACCCGGGCGATCTCCTCGAAGTCCGCCTTCACCGGGTGCCGGCTGGTGACCAGGTCGAACGCCTCCACCGCGAACGGCAGCGGCGCGTCCTCCGGCGAGGCGACGACCACCGCACCCCGCGGATGCAGCAGCGCGGTGGCCTTGGCCACGTTCGGCGGCCACCCCTCCGTGGCGACGGCGAGCGGCGGCAACACGGGCGCGGACGCGAGGACTTCGCCCCCGCCGGTCTGGATGTCGAGGGAGGCGGCGGCGTGCCCGAGGCGCTCCCCCATGGCGTGGGCGTACCGCCAGGAGGGCCGCTGCTCGGTGGCCCGCCCTTCGAACCAGGAGAAGTCCCATCCTTCGGTCGGGGCTGACTCCGCTTCCGCCACAAGTGCGTCGAAACTGCTCATGGGGCGATCTTCGCATCGCGGGCGGGCGCGGTTCATCTCATTACTCCGGAGGTAATGGCGCCCCCGTGCGCCCGCTGAGGAGAATCACCACCACGCCACACCAGGAGGTGCGCGCGCTGAGGAGAATCACCACCAAGCCACACCAGGAGGAGACCCGGATGCCCACACCCGCGCCCTCAACCACCCGCTCGGTGGTGGAGGACCTGCTGGCCCGTATCGGCGAGGGCGACCCCGAGCGCATCGCCGAGTTGTACGCCGACGGCGCGGACTGGAAGCTGGACTGGCCGGAGGCCGAGCACGGCCGCGCCGCCACTCCCTGGATCCGCCCGCGCTCCACCCGCGCCGACGCGACCGCCCACTACCGTGAGCTCGCCGAGCACCACGTGGCCGGGGAGGCGGCGACCCAGGTCGAGCACATCCTGGTGGACGGGGACCACGCCGTTGTACTCGGCGAGATCCGCCAGACCGCCCGGCCGACGCGAAGGCCCTACCGGGCCCGGTTCGCGCTGCACCTCACGGTGGAGGACGGCCTCGTCACCCGCCACCACGTGTACGAGGACAGCCTCGCGGTGGCGCAGGCTTTCGGGCGCGGAAACGTAGGTGCGGAGGCGTAGTCGGCGGCTACCGTGCTTCGATGAGTGACGACGATCTTGTGCGGTTGCGGTTGCGGATGGGGCTGCAGATGGAGCTGCGGCTGCGGCCCGTACGTGAGGACGACCTGGATCTCCTCGACCGGTTCCTCACCGACCCGGAGGCCTGCGGGGAGTTCCAGTGGCAGGGGTGGCGGGACCCCCGCACCTTCCGGCGGCGCTGGGACGAGGACGGAATGCTCGGCGACGACAAGGGCATCTTGATGGTCGTCTCCGAAGGCGAGCCCCTCGGCTTCGTGGGGTGGCGCAAGGTCGTGTCCTTCCGGACCTCGTACTACTGGAATGTCGGCATACAACTGCTGCCGGAGGCCCGCGGGCACGGCGTCGGCACCCGGGCCCAGCGGCTGCTGGTCCGCTACCTCTTCGCGCACACCTCCGTGATGCGGATCGAGGCCCAGACCGAGACCAGGAACCTCGCCGAGCGGCGAGCGCTGGAGAAAGCCGGCTTCACGAGTGAGGGCGTCTCGCGCAGCGTGGTGTTCCGGGACGGGGAGTGGCGGGACGGGGTGCGGTACGGGGTGTTGCGGGGGGATGTGGGGTGGCAGGGCGACGAGTCGGCCGAGTAGCCGAGAGCCCCGGGGGGCGGGGCTCCCAGTCGACTCCCAGTCGGCTCCCACTTGGCTTTCGCTTGGCTTTCGCTTAGCTCCAACTCTCCCTTATCCGGGCTTAATTAGGACACCCATAGGCTTCGATCATGACCACAGAGAGCCAGCAGCCCGAGGGCTCGTCGGACGCCTCGTCCGTCACCTTCATCAACATCTTCGAGATCGCCCCCGAGGACGTCGACGCCTTCGCCGAGAAGTGGGAGCAGCGGGCCGCGCTCATGAGTGCGAAGCCAGGCTTCATCGACACCAGACTGCACCGCGCCCGCGCCGCCGACGGCCGGTTCCAACTCGTCAACGTCGCCCACTGGGAGAGCCAGGAGGCCTGGGAAGCGGCCACCGCGGACCCCGGATTCGCCTCCCGCGTGGGCGCGGCCCGGGAGTCCACGGAGACTCCGGTGACGGCGAATCCGGGGTTGTACGACGTGGTGGTGTCGTTCCCCTAGCCCCTCGGCCCCCTATGAGCCGGGCGGCTGCCCGTACGCCCGCGCGCCCTGCCTCGGGAGCACCGCCCACATCCGCGTACCGCCGCCGGGTTCCCTCGCGTCCCCGAAGCCCCACTCTCCGCCGCAGGCCCGCACGACGCAGGCCAGTACGCGCAGGGCCGCGCGGCGGCGGGTGTCACAGGCCGCCGCGAGGCGGGGGTTGGTGTGGCGTGGGTGACCGTCGTAGAGGATCACCCGCAGGGCGCCGTCGCGGTAGCGCAGGCTGACGTATACCTCTGCGGTGGGCGTGAACCGACATGCACAGGCGGCCAGTTCACCGAGGGTCTGCACCGCCGCGTCCATCACGTCGTGCATGCCGTGGGCCTGAAGGATGACTCTGGCCGCGCGCCTGGCCACGGCGGGGCTCGCGAGGCTTGCGGGGAGCGTGAGGCTGTAGGTCAGGCCCTCTGCCGACGGGGGCGGGGTCGCTGTTCTCGTCCGTACGTCGAGGTGGTCGTCGAGGTGGTCGGGGCAGGTTGTCACTGTTGCGGGCATAGTGGACTCCCTCTGACTGCCGGTGCGTTGATGACGGCACGACCGGTGGCCTGTCTCCCTGGCGCGGCATGCCCCTCCCAGGGCAGGAGGTTTCTGGGCAGGCTCGCGCGATGCGCTTCCGACTGCGTCGTGCGTAAGCGGTGCGTTACTCACTGTAGGGCAACAAGGAGTACATGTACTACGGTTTGCTGGGTCCGGTCCGGTGGACCGCCCCTGACACGCGGGGCAGACTGGCTCCGTCAAGCCAGGCAGGAGGGCAGATGCCGCCGAGAAGTGCACCAACTGAGCGCCAGCGGCGACTCGGTGCGGAGTTGCGCAAGATGCGTGCCTCCGCAGGGATGACGACCGAGTACGCCGCCGGGCTGCTCGGGGTGCCGAGGACCAACGTCCCCAACATGGAGTCCGGCCGCTCGGGGATCAGCCCCGACCGGGTACGCACCCTCGCGAGCAACTACGGCTGCGTGGACGATGCCCTCGTCGAGGCTCTGGCGGCCATGGCCGCCGAGCGTGAGAAGGGCTGGTGGGAGACCTACCGGGACCAGGGCCAGCTGCCCGCCACCTTCCTGGACATCGCCGAGATGGAGTGGCACGCCAAGCGTCTGCGCATCGCGGTGACGGTTCACCTCCCCGGGGTGCTCCAGACCGAGGACCACGCACGAGCCGTCTTCGAAGCAGTGATTCCTCGACTGCCCGGCGCCGACGTCGACGTACGCGTCACTCATCGCATGGACCGGCAACAGGTCATCGACCGACCCGAACCGCCAGCCATCGACGTGATCATCCATGAGGCGGCCCTGCGCATGGAGTTCGGTGGGCCCGCGGTCGCGCGACGGCAGTTGGAGCACATCCTGCACGTGTCCGAGCGTCCAAAGGTGACGGTACGGGTCATCCCGTTCAAGGCGGGAGGCTTCCCGGGGGCCGGACAGTCAGTCGTGTACGTCGAGTCAGCCGTGCCCCAGCTCGACACTGTGGAGCTCGACAGCACACACGGCGCCGAGTTCATCGACTCGGAGATGCAACTCCGCAAGTACCGGGCGCAGCTCGACGCGGCGGAGTCCGTGGCGCTCGCCCCGAAAGCCTCACGTGACTTCATCCACGCCCTTGCGAGTGACCTCTAGGAGACAACCGTGCCCACCATCAACTGGCAGGACCCCTTCTGCGGCGAAGGCGCCAACTGCTTCCGCATAGGAACCGACGGCGAGGGCAACGCCTACATCGCCGTCGCCGGACAGGAGGATCGCTACCTCACCGACTCCGAAGAAGCCCTCCGCACCCTCATCCGTGAGATCAAGGCGGGCAAGGCGGATCACCTGCTGTAACGGGGGCTTTGCTGGGCCTGCGGCCTTGCTGCGGGCCGGGGCCATCCGGTGTCCCGAGGTTGGCGGTTGCGGGCCGGGAGTCAAGGGCGCTCCCTTCGGTCGCGTCGGCTGCGCCGATTCCGCTGCGCTCCACCCTTGACACCCGTCCCTCCACCGCGCGAGGGAAGACGACC
>NZ_JBWLKL010000032.1:0-87332 GCF_059026065.1 Streptomyces sp. A18
GCGTGGGAGCCGCTGCGCGGTGACAGCAGGGCGGCGGCCGCGCTCTACATCACCGTCTACACCTTCCACATGCCCGCGTTCATCGTCATCTCCGGCTATTTTTCGCGGAGTTTCGACGCGAGCCCCGGCCGCCTCAAGCGCCTGGTGACGGGCATCGCGGTCCCCTACGTCCTCTTCGAGGTCGCGTACACCTTCTTCAAGCGCTGGGCGGACGACGACCCGACGTACCCGATCAGCCTGCTCGACCCCTGGTACCTCACCTGGTTCCTGGGCGCGTTGTTCGTCTGGCGGCTGACCACCCCGCTGTGGAAGGTCATGCGCCGGCCGCTGCCGATAGCGCTGGCCATCGCCGTGCTCGCGTCCGTGTCGCCGGACATCGGCGACGACCTGGACCTGCAGCGGGTGCTGCAGTTCCTGCCGTTCTTCGTCCTCGGCCTCGTCCTGAAGCCCGAGCACTTCCAGATCGTGCGCCGCAAGGAAGCCCGCATCCTGGCGCTGCCGGTCTTCGCGGGAGCCCTGCTGTTCGCGTACTGGGCGGCGCCACGCATGAACGCCGCCTGGTTCTACCGCCGGGACAGCGCACAGGAGTTGGCCGCGCCCGGCTGGTCCGGGGCCGTGATGACCCTCGCGATGTTCGGCTGCTCGGCGATCCTCGTCGCGTGCTTCTTCGCCTGGGTCCCCGGCCGCAGGCTCTGGTTCACCGCGCTGGGTGCGGGCACGCTCTACGGCTATCTGCTGCACGGGTTCATCGCCAAGGGCTCCCGCTTCTGGGACTGGTACGACCTCGACTGGCTGCACACACCGCTCGGTGAGATCACGGTCACCCTCGGCGCGGCGGCCCTCATCACCGCGCTCTGCACGCCGCCGGTGCAGCGCCTCTTCCGGTTCGCGATGGAGCCCGACATGGAGTGGGCCTTCAAGAAGGACGCGAAGGCGGTGGCACGAGGCCGAGGCATGCACCGGCGGCGCTGACAGGCCTGGATCAGGCTGACAGGCGTGGATCAGGCAGTGGTCAGCTCGTAGAAACCTCTGCCGAACGTCGCGGCCACCAGGCGGTGGTTCCCCGCGTCGTACTCGATGTCGTCCACCGGCACCGCGGGCATCCCGCTGCCCAGGCGCGCCCAGTGGCCTCCCTTCGAGCCGGAGGTGAACACCCCCTGGTCGGTGCCGATGTGGAGCTTGCCGCCCCGTGCGATGACGAGGTCGTTGACGGGCGCGTCCGGCAGGTCGCCCGACAGGTTCCTCCAGTGCGCGCCGCCGTCCGTGCTGCCGTAGACGTGCGGCGTGCCGGAGCCGGAACGGTAGGCGGAGTGGGTGGTGTACACGCGGTCGGCGTCACGCGGGTCGACGACGATGCGGGTCACCCAGGGGAGCCCCTCGGCGAGCTTCGTCCAGTGCGCGCCCCGGTCCTTCGTGACCCAGACGCGGCCGTCGTCCGTGCCGGCGTAGATGCTGCGGCCGTCCGCGGCCGGGGCGATCGAGGTGATCGTGCCGTAGTTGGTGTAGATCGGGTCGGGGCCGGGGCCGCCCGACAGGTCGGGGCTGATGGCCTGCCAGGTGGCACCGCCGTCCGTGGAGCGGTTGAGCACCTCGGAGCCGTAGTAGAGGATCTTCGGATCACGGGGGTCGAAGACGACCGGCGTGAACCAGTTCCTGCGCTGGAACGTCGTCTTGTCCGCGAAGTACGTGAGAGTGTCGCCGCCGTCGGTGGAGCTGAAGCAGTTGCCGTACTGGTAGCAGGCGTAGACGTTGTCCACGTCGGTCGGGTTGATCAGGTTCTCCTCGCCGTCACCGCCGAGGTATTCGTTGAAGCGGTCGCCGCCCCAGGAACGTATCGAGCCGTTGTCCTGTGAGCCGCCGGAGATCCGTGAGGTGTCCTGGGGAGATATCGCCGCGCTGTAGAGCTGGGTGTACGGCTCGTGGCGCGCCTTGACCCAGCCACCGTCGCCTTTCGCGTCGGAGCGGTAGACGCCGCCGTCGTTGCCCAGGTAGACGCGGCCGGGGTGGCGCGGGTCCCAGATCATCGCGTGCTGGTCGACGTGGATGCTGGTGTCGTCGGCCGTCCAGGTGGCGGCGCCGTCCTTCGACGTCATCAGCGGGACTCCGGCGACGTGCACGTGCTCGGCGTCGCGGGGGTCGGTCCAGATCTTGCCGAACCACCAGCCGAACGTGGACTGCGAGTCGGTGAGGTTCTTGTCGGCCGGGGTCCGCTTCCAGGTGTCGCCCGCGTCCGTCGAGGCGTAGAAGCCCTCGAAGGGGCCGTCCGTCTTGTTGACGATGGCGTAGGCGCGCTCCCCCGCGACGGCGAGACCGATCCGTCCCACGTCCGGACCCTGCGCGGGCAGGCCCCCGCCGAGCCGCTTCCACGTCTTGCCGTCGTCGCCGGAGCGGAAGATGCCGGAGCCCTCACCGCCGTAGGTACGGCGTTCCGGCGTGCGGCGGTGGTCCCACAGCACGGCGTACAGCTTCTTGCCCTGGACGACGATCTCGGTGGCGCCGGTGAACTCGTTCGCGCCGGTGAGGATGCGCTGCCAGGTCCTGCCGCCGTTCTCCGAGCGGTAGACGCCGCGGTCGCCGCCGCCGTTGTAGAGCGAACCGGCCGCGGCCACGTAGATGCGCCGGGGGTTGGCCGGGTCCACCGTGATGGCGCTGATCGCGCCCGAGTCGCGCAGCCCGGACCGCTTCCAGTGCTTGCCGCCGTCGGTGCTGCGGTAGAGGCCCGTTCCTTCGTACGTGATGCTGCCGCCGCCGGGGTTGGGCTCGCCGGTCCCCGCGTACAGGGTGCCGTCGGGTCCCGTGGCGAGCGCGCCCATCGACTGCGTCCAGCTGTCGGGCCACGCGGACTTGAAGGTCTGCCCGGCGTCCGTGCTGCGCCAGACGCCGCCGCTGGCCGCGGCTGCGTACAGGGTGTCAGCGCGCTTGGGGTCGAGGGCGAGGGAGACGACGCGCCCGCCGATGTTGGTCGGCCCCACTGACTTCCACCGGCCGCCGGTGGTGGGGAGTTCGCGGGCCTGCGCGGCGGCGTCCTCGTGCGCGTGGCGCGGAATCGACTCTCCCGGGACGGTCTTTTGCAGATAGCGGTACTCGGCGGGCGCGGCCGGGCCGCGTACGGGGCGGTACACGTCCCCCGGTGGCGGGGGCGCCGCGGAGGCCGGCGCCGTGACCAGCAGGACACCCGCGAGCGGGGCGAGGACCAGGTGAAGCAGGCGTCTGCGCATGGGCTCCCTCTTCTTCCTTCTTCGTCCTTAGTCATGGCCACTTCAAGCGGTGCTGACGTTAGGGGAGGGAAGGGAGGAGCAGTAGGTCGCAACCAGGCCGTTGTGGCTGAACTAGTCCGGTGCGGGCCCGAACCGGCGCCGGTACGCCGAGGGGGTAAGCCCTGTCTCGCGGCGCATGAGGGCGCGCAGATTGGCGGTGGTGCCGAGCCCGCTGCGCCGCGCGACCGTTTCGAAGGGCGCCACGCCCCGCTCGATCAACCGGCAGGCCAGCGCGAGACGTTCGCCGGTGAGCCAGGCCAGGGGAGTGGTGCCGAGCTGGGCCTGGAAGCGGCGGTGCAGGGTCGCGGGGCTGAGCGCGGCGCGTGCCGCGAGGTCCGGTACTGAGAGGGGTGAGTCGAGCCGTTCCTGGGCCCAGGCGAGGACCGGCGCAAGCGACTCGTCGGGCACATCCGGCACCGGCCGTTCCACGAACTGCCGCTGACCGCCGTCCCGGTGGGCGGCGAAGACGAGGCGCCGGCTCACCGCGTTGGCGACCTCGGCTCCGTGGTCGCGGCGGACCAGATGCAGCCCGAGGTCGAGGGCTGCGGCGCTGCCCGCGGCGGTGAGGATGTCGCCGTCGTCGACGAAGAGCACGTCCGGTTCGAGCTGTACGCCGGGGAAGCGGGCCCGGAAGTCGTCCGCCCACTGCCAGTGCGCGGTGGCCCGGCGCCCGTCGAGGACACCGGCCTCGGCGAGTGTGAAGGCACCGCTGCAGAACCCGACGAGCCGAGCCCCGCGGGCATGCGCCCGGCGAACCGTGTCTAGGACGGCAGGGCGCCGGGGAACCTCGATGTCGGGCCGATTGGGCACGATCAGGGTGTCCGCGGAGTCCGCCGCGTCCAGTCCCGAGACGCCGGTGAGCGTGAAGAAGCCGTCCCGCATCAGGGTGCGCGGCTCGGGCGAGCACAACGCGAACTCATAGATCTCACGCCCGAGTTCGGGCCTGCGTAGGCCGAATACTTCGGTGGCGCACCCGAGCTCGAAGGGATTGGAGTTGGCGTCGACGATCACGACGACGCGGTGCAGCTCCCCTTCCTCTGGGCCCTGAGAGGATTCTTGCGACATACGCCATTTCTACCACTCACGACAGTGGAGGCGACCGCCGGAAGCTGGACACATGAACAGCCAACCGAACGAACCGATCGCCCTCAGCAAGGCCCTGGCCTCTTTCGACGCCCTGTGGAGCCCCCGCATCGTCACCCGCGTCAACGACTACGACGTACGCGTGGCCAAGGTCGAGGGCGACCACCTCTGGCACGTCCACGACGACACCGACGAGTTCTTCCTGGTCCTGGAGGGCGAACTGCGCATCTCCCTGCGCGAGCCGACCGGCGAACGCACGGTCACCCTCCCCAAGGACGCCGTCTTCACGGTCCCGCACGGCACGGAACACAAGCCGTCCGCCCCGTCCGGCGCCAGGATCCTCGTCTTCGAACCCACAGGCACCCCGACGGTGGGCGACCGCCACGACGAGATCCCGGCCCACGTCGACGCGACGACGGGCCACAGCCTCGAACTCTGAGGGCGGCCCGCCGACCTTCTGGGCAGCGGCACAGATCAGCGGTATGCCAGGTGTTGACCCGTCAACGACGAGAGGGTGGGCCAGACATGTGGACCGCTGGATTCTGGAAGGCCACCGCGGAGCGTGCGCTCCGTACCTTCGCGCAGTCGCTCGCCGCCGTCCTGGTCGCCGGGGCGACCACCCTCCTGGACGTCGAGTGGAAGGCGGCGCTCGCCACCGCGGGGATGGCGACGCTGCTCGCGGTGCTCACGGCGGTCGGCGCCGCGAACGTCGGGGGGCGCGGGCCCGGCATCATGGAGACGCCGTCCGCCCGCGGGGGGCAGGCGGGAGTCTGACGACCGGTCCTAGGGGCTGACCACCCGGCCGGACTCCACCGAAAGCCGCTCGCCCCGGAACCGCTCCCGCAGCCTCCGGTCGTGCGACACCACGACCAGCGTGCCGCGATATCCCGCCAGTGCCTCGTCGAGCTCCTCGACCAGTGCGGGGGAGAGGTGGTTCGTCGGCTCGTCGAGGAGCAGGAGGTCGGCCGGGCGGGTCACCAGGCGGGCCAGCGCCAGGCGTCGGCGCTGGCCCACCGAGAGTCCCTTCACCGGGACCTCCAGGTCCTCCTCGCGGAAGAGGCCGAGGGAGAGGAGCCTCTGGGCGTGGTCCTCGGGCAGGCCCGCCAGGCCCGCCGCGAAGGCGTCGAGCAGGGGCCTCGTCGTGTCCTCGTCGGTGATGTACTCGATCTCCTGCGGCAAGTAGCCGATGCGGGCCGGTAGTTGGGCCTCGCCGTGGTCCGGTGGAAGGACCCCCGCCAGGACGGCGAGCAGTGTCGACTTGCCGGCGCCGTTCGTCCCGGTCACCAGCGTGCGCGAACCGGGATCGAGGAGCAGGCGGTCGACCGTGAGGCGTCCGTCGACCGCGACCTCCGTCAGCGCGACCGGGTGTACGAAGGGGTGGTCGCCGCCCTCGATGCCCTCACCGGGCGTGAAGTGCAGCGGGTCGGGCGGGCGCGGGACCGGATCCGCGTGCAGTCTGCGCAGCCGCTCGCGCGCGTTGCGGACGAGGCCGGAGATCTGCCCCTCCACCGATCGCTGATGGCCCGCGAAGCGGGGACTCTCGCTCATCCGCCAGCCCGTCGCGAGACGGTCGGAACCGCTCTCCGCGAGACGCTCCTGGCGCGCGACCTCCTCGCTCCACTCCCGGTAGCGCTCCTCCCAGCGGCGCCGGGCCGTGGCGCGCTGCTCCAGGTAGCCGTGCCAGCCGCCGCCGAAGCGGGCCACGGACCTGCGGTCGCCGTCGACCTCGACGATCACCTCGGCGACCCGGTCGAGGAAGACCCGGTCGTGGGTGACGGCGACGACCGTGCCCCGGTGGGCGCGCAGCCGCTCCTCCAGCCAGCCGAGCGCCTGATCGTCCAGGTGGTTCGTCGGCTCGTCCAGGAGGAGCAGTTCGGGCTGCGGGGCCAGGACGCAGGCGAGCGCGAGGCGCGCGGCCTCGCCGCCGGAGAGCGAGCCCAGGGGTCGGGAGCGCTCCAGATGCGGTACGCCGAGGCCGTGCAGGGCGGCTTCGAGGCGCGCGTCGGCGCGGTAGCCGTCACGTGCCTCGAAGGCGGCGATGAGGTCTCCGTACGCGGCAAGACCGTCCGGCCCAGCCGAGCCGAGCGAGTCCTCCGCCTCCCGGATCCGCCGCTCCAGGTCCCGCAGTTCGGCCAGCGCGTCGTCCACCGCGTCCTGCACGGTGGCGTGCGGAGGCAGGCGCAGGGTCTGCGCGAGATAGCCGGTGCCGCCCTCCGAGACGACGGCCACCTCGCCGTCGGCGGGCACGAACTCGCCCGCCGTCAGACGCAGGAGCGTCGACTTCCCCGAGCCGTTCTCACCGATGACGCAGGCCTTCTCGCCGGGCCGCACCGCCAGGGAGACCCGTTCCAGGACGGGCCGGTCCGGATAGCCGTACGACACGTCACGCAGGACGAGTTGACTCACGGCGCGCTTCCCCCTCGCTTCAGAACGGCAGCTTCAGTATCGCTTTCAGGCGGGCTGGCCGAACAGCTCCCGCAGTACGTCCTCCATCGTGACCATGCCGGCCAGCCTGCCGTCGGAGCCGAGCACCGCCGCCACGTGCGTGCGGCTGCCGCGCATCGCGGTCAGGACGTCGTCCAGCGGTGTGGTCTCGCGGACCTGGGCGATCTTCCGCATGTCCGGCACCCGGAACGGCAGGTCGCGCGGCATCCGGTCGAGCGCGTCCTTGACGTGCAGATAGCCCACGATGCGACGGCCGTCGTCCACGACGGGGAAGCGCGAGAAGCCGGACTCCGCAGAGAGCCGCTCCAGTTCCTCGGGCGTCACGCCCACCCGGGCGTAGACCACGCTCTCCAGCGGGAGCACCACATCCCTGACGGGACGGCGGCCCAGCTCCAGGGCGTCATGCAGCCGCTCCTGGGCCCGGTCGTCGATCAGACCCGCTTCGCTGGAGTCCCTGACCATCCGGGCCAGCTCGTCGTCCGAGAAGCTCGCGCTCACCTCGTCCTTCGTCTCGACCCTGAGCAGTTTCAGCAGGCCGTTGGCGAACGCGTTGATCGCGAAGATGACCGGGCGAAGCGCCCGCGCGATCGCGACCAGCGGCGGGCCGAGCAGCAGCGCCGTGCGCACTGGCTCGGCCAGCGAGATGTTCTTGGGGATCATCTCGCCGAGCAGCATGTGCAGATACGTCGCGAGCGCCAGGGCGATCACGAACGAGATCGGGTGGACCAGACCGTGCGGCACCCCTACTCCGTCGAACATCGGCTCGAGGAGATGCGCGATGGCCGGTTCGGCGACGATGCCGAGCACCAGCGTGCACAGCGTGATGCCGAGCTGCGCCGCGGCGAGCAGCGCGGAGACGTGCTGCAGACCCCACAGCACGCTCTTGGCCCGCCGGTCGCCGTCCTCGGCGTACGGCTCGATCTGGCTCCTTCGTACGGAGATGAGGGCGAACTCGGCGCCCACGAAGAAGGCGTTGACGACGAGGGTCGCCAGGCCGATCAGCAACTGGACGGCGATCATCGCTCCTCCTCCAGGTGGTCGTCGTGCAGGGGCGCGTGCAGCAGCACGCGGGCCGCGCGGCGGCCACGGGCGTCCACGACGTCGAGCCGCCAGCGGTCCACCTCGACGCTGTCGCCCTTGGCCGGGATGCGGCCCAGCTCGGTCGCGACGAGTCCGGCGAGCGTCTCGTACGGTCCGTCCGGCGCGCGCAGGCCGACGCGGGCCAGCTGGTCGGTGCGGGCCGAGCCGTCGGCGGAGTACGTGGTCCGGCCGTCCTCGTCCGTGCCGGCCGCGGCGATGTCGGGCGTCTCGTGCGGGTCGTGCTCGTCCCGCACCTCGCCGACGACCTCCTCGACGATGTCCTCCAGGGTCGCGACGCCGGCCGTGCCGCCGTACTCGTCGATGACCACGGCCATCGTGCGCTTCCCGGAGAGCCGGTCGAGCAGGCGGTCGACGGTCAGCGACTCCGGTACGAGGAGGGGCTCGCGCATCAGCTCCGCGACGGGGAAGCGGGCCCTGCGCTCGGCCGGGACGGCCAGGACGTCCTTGATGTGCGCGACACCGACGACGGAGTCGAGGTTGCCGCGGTAGACGGGGAAGCGGGACAGGCCCGTCGCCCGGGTGGCGTTCGCGACGTCCTCGCAGGTGGCCATCACGTCGAGCGCCATGACCTGGACGCGCGGCGTCATCACGTTCTCCGCACTGAGGTCGGCGAGGTTCAGGGTGCGGACGAACAGCTCGGCGGTGTCCGCCTCCAGGGAGCCCTCCTTGGCGGAGTGCCGGGCGAGCGCGACCAGCTCCTTGGGGCTGCGCGCGGAGGCCAGCTCCTCGGTGGGCTGGATGCCGAAGCGGCGTACGGAGCGGTTCGCGGTGTTGTTCAGATGCGCGATGAAGGGGCGGAACAGGGAGCTGAACAGGCGCTGCGGTGTCGCCACCCGCTTGGCGACGGCCAGCGGTGACGAGATCGCCCAGTTCTTGGGGACCAGCTCGCCGACGACCATCAGGAAGACGGTCGACAGGGCCGTGCCGATCACCAGGGCGATCGATGAGGCCGCAGAACTGGGGATGCCCATGGCGCGCAGCGGGCCCGAGATCAGCTTGGCGATGGAGGACTCGGAGAGCATGCCGACGACCAGGTTGGTGACGGTGATGCCCAGCTGGGCCCCGGAGAGCTGGAAGGTGAGGTTCTTGACGGCCTTGAGGGCGCCCGCGGCGCCGCGCTCGCCCCGTTCGGCGGCGCGCTCGAGCTCGCTGCGCTCGACCGTCGTGAGGGAGAACTCGGCCGCGACGAAGACCCCGCAGGCCAGCGAGAGCAGCACCGCCACGAGGAGCAGGAGCACTTCGGTCATCGGGTCACCTCCGTCCCATGATCGGGCAGGGACCGGGGGAATGCGCGATGGCGGGTACTGGGAGGCTCGCCCATGGGCGGACGCTCACACCTTTCGTTGACGTTCGAGTGGTCCATCCATATTAAAGGACCTGCAAAGTCCACTCCTGCGGGCTGTCCGCGGGTACCCGCGGCTCGGCCGTTCAGTCGGCGAGGTGCTTCACCCAGCGGCTCCACTGCGGCTGGGGAGCGTAGCCCGCAGCGTGCCACGTGTGGTGCGCCGGCTCATTGCGGTCCAGGACCATGGCGTCGCCGCGGCGCCCGCCGAGGTCCACGAAACGCTCCTCAGCCGCGGCGAGCAGCGCCGAGCCGATGCCCTGGCGGCGGTGGTCCGGGTGTACGGCGAGGCGGTAGAGGTGGCAGCGCCAGCCGTCGAAGCCGGCTATCACGGTCCCGGCGATCCGGCTGTCGCGCTCCGCCAGCAGCAGGGCCTCGGGGTCCCGTGCGACGAGACGGGCCACTCCGGCGTGGTCGTCGCTGATGCTGGTGCCCTCTGCGGCTTCGTGCCAGAAGCGCAGCACGGCGTCGATGTCGGACGGGGTCGCGCAGCGGATGTGGAGATCGCTCATGTGGTGGAGATCGCTCATGGGGAGATGCTGGCGCAAAGTCTGCGCCGAAAGAATTTCTAGAAAATGGCTCTAGAAACAGGGGTGCTTGGTTCAGAATCTGAATCATGGTCAATCCTGAGTCAGAGCCGGTGCACCGACCGGTGCCCGGCCACCCGTACGCCCAGCGACCGCCCTCCGCGGGCCCCAGGCGGAGGTTCGGCGTGGCCCTCGGTGCCGGCGCTGTCGCCCTGGTCCTGATCGGCGTGGGCCTCTACGCCGTCACGCGGGCGGACGGAGAGGGGAGCGGTTCCCGCGAACCCGTCGCGGCGGGGTCGAGCAAGGCGCCGGAGGGCAGGCGGGATTCGGCCCCTGGGGACATGGAGTCCGGCCGGAAGGGTGACGGGAAGGACGGCGGGGCGCCCGGCGACGCCCGGTGAGGCGCCCGGTGAGGCGCCCGGCGGGGTGCCTCAGATGCCATGCCCCCCATGCCCCCACCGCCGGTGACACCCCGGCCGAGCAGCAGACACCCCTACCCGCACCAGCAGTGGAGCCACGATGACGCAGCCCCCGCCGCCCCCTGGGCAGTCCCCGCAGCCCCCTCAGGGCCCCGTGCCTTCGCAGGGAGCCTTTGGCCCGCCCCCGCAAGGCGCCTTCGGCCCGCCTGAGCAGGGGCGGACACCGGGCTTCGGCCCTCCCGTCGGCCCGCCGCCCGGCGGCTTCGGCCCTCCCCACGCCCACCAGCCGATACCGGCGCCCCTCCCGCCGGCGGGCGGAGGAGGCGGACGGCCGGGCCGCCGCACCGCGATCGTCGTCTCTGTCGTCGCCGCGATCGCCCTGATCGTCGGCGGCGGAGTCTGGTACGCCGGCTCGTCCGGCGACGGGTCGAAGGGCAAGACCGCGGCCAGGCCTGGCGGCGACGGCGCGGGGCCCAAGTATGAGAAGCCCAAGGAGAAGGTGCCGAGGGACCCCAAGACCTTCTTCACGACCAAGGCCGTGCAGCCGAAGTTGCCGAAGGGGGAGACCACTTGGAAGGCAGAGGGGTCCTGGCTCACCGACCAGGTGTACGCGAAGGCCTCGGTCGAAGCGATCGTCGGCGTCGACGCCACGTCGGGAAAGGGGCTCTGGCGCCTGCCGAAGCCGGGGGAATCGTGCGCGGGCTCCCCGGACCTGGGCAAGGGCAACATCGCCGTCGTCGTCACGGGGGCGAAGGTGCACGACGACAAGGGCTTCAAGGACGCGTGCACCGAGGTCACCGCCTTCGACGTGGACACCGGCGAGAAGCTCTGGGCCAAGTCGATCACCATCGGCCACCAGAAGGAGAAGACCGTGTTCAACCAGGTCACCATCAGCGGTGACACGGTGGCGGTCGGTGGTCTGTACGGCGGCGCGGCGTTCGACCTGCGCAGCGGGAGGATCCTGTGGGAGCCGAAGCAGGGGGAGAAGTGCCACGATGTCGGCTACGGCGGCGGCGAGCGTCTCGTGGCGGTCCACTCTTGTGGTGATTTCGGCTCGGAGCGCTACCGGGTCGAGGTCTTGGACTCGCGGACGGGTGCGTCGAAGGTGAGCCACAAGCTCCCCGACGGCGTCACCTCACCCAGTGTGATCTCCGCCGATCCCCTGGTCGTCGCCGTCGACTCCGGAAAGATCAGCGGATCGGGTGCGACGGACGTCTTCGCCTTCGACGAGCGCACCAAGCGGCATACGAGGATCGCGCTGCCCGACGACAAGTACCTGCACGAGTGCGGCACCGCGTCCATCGTCCAGGACTGCCGGGGCATCACGGTGGGCAACGGCAAGCTGTACGCCGCTACCGAGGAACGCGACGGGACGAAGAAGTACTCCAGGACGAACGACGTCGTCGCCTTCTCCCTGGCCACGGGGAAGACCACGGGGGAGCGGGCCTCGTCGGGCGACAGCGCGCCGATCTTCCCGATCCGCATGGACGGCGGGGACGTCCTCGTCTACAGGAGCTCCCCGGGCACGCAGGTGGTCTCCCTCGACGGCAGGACCCTGAAGCAGGAGAAGGTGCTGTTGGAGTCCACGACCCGGCCCAGCACGCTGCCGGCCCTGCGGTCCGAAATCGTCTTCACCCACAACAAGCTGTTCGTCAGCTCCGATCTGCTCGCCCAGTACTCCGGGAGCAAGGAAACGATCATGATGTACGGCTTCGCCGCCAAGTAGTCCGCCGGACAGCTCCTACTCGCCGTGCAGCTCCTCGATGACCGGGCCGAACGCCTCGAAGTACGGTTCGAGGGCGGTGAGGTACGACAACCCGAACCGCTCCCGGGAAGGGGCGAGCCATGAACTCTCCTCACGCGTACAGCAGTTGCTGACGACCGCCCCAGTCCATCACTCGTGCGCGATGGCCGCCAGGACATTCATGCGCGATGCGCGCAGCGCGGGCAGCAGTGCCGCCGCGAGGCCGACGACCACCGACCCGATGAGCACCGCGATCACCGTCGTCCAGGGGATCGCGAACGCCGTCATGCCCTGCAGCGCGAGCACCTGCTGCGCGGCGACGCCCCACACCAGACCGAGGGCGAGCCCGAGCAGCGCGCCGAACACCGCGATCACCACCGATTCCAGGCGGATCATCCGGCGCAACTGCCGTCGTGCGAGCCCGATGGCGCGCAGCAGACCGATCTCGCGGGTGCGCTCGACGACCGACAGGGCAAGGGTGTTGATGACGCCGAGGACCGCGATGATGATCGCCAGGCCGAGGAGCGCGTAGACGAGGTAGAGCATCACGGCGATCTGCTCGCGGATCAGTTCCTTGTAGTCGGCCTGGTCGCGGACCTGCACCTGCGGATACGGGTCAAGGGTCTTTTCGAGCCGGTCGCGCAACGTGTCGGCTCCCGTGCCCGAGGCCGCGTTCACGTACACCGCGGAGTCCTGACCGCCCGGCACGAACTCCTCGACAGTCTCCATGCCGAAGAAGAGCCCGCCCTCGAGGCCGAAGCCCTCGGATCCCGGCTGGTCGGTGAGCGCGCCCACTGTCAGCTCGGTCTTGCGACCGCCGGGGAACTCCACCGGCAGCTTGGAACCCACGCGCGCCTTGTGGTCCCGCGCGAAGTCCCGCTGCATGGCGATGTTTCCGGGCGCGAGCGCTTCGGTGGTGCCGCCTTCGACGTACGTGACGCGGGCGACGTCGTCGAGGCGCTCGTCGTAGCCCGCCGCGGTCGTCTCCACGCTCTTGCCGTCCGGCATGGACACCTTCACGGGCGCGAAGCGCTGGCGCACGACGAGCCCGGCGCCCCCGGTGTCCCGCACCTTCTCGGTGATCTCCTGCGAGAACGGCATGAAGTTGCTGTTCTGTACGACGAAGTCGGCGCCCAGCGTCTTGTCGATCTGTTCGTCGAACGACTTGGTCATCGACGCGCTCGCCACCGACATGCCGCTCACCAGGGCCAGGCCCACCATCAGCGCGGCGGCCGTGGCGCCCGTGCGGCGCGGGTTGCGCAGCGCGTTGCGCTGGCTCATCCGGCCGATCGAGCCGAACAGGGCGGGGAACGCGCCGCCGAGCACCCGGATCACCGGGCGGACCAGGAGCGGTCCCGCGATCACGGTGGCGATGAGGGTGAGGACCAGGCCGAGGCCGAGCAGGGACGCGGCCGATGACGTCTTCTCCGCGGTGGCGCAGCCCACGAGAGCGGCGACCCCGGCGGCACCCACGACCAGGCCGATCGCGGCCCGGATCTTCAACGGCCGTCCCACACCCGCGATCTCGGCATCCGCGAGCGCGGCCATCGGCGAGACCTGGGCCGCGCGACGGGCCGGGAGGTACGCCGCGACGAACGTGACGCCGACCCCGACGACGTACGAGGCCACGGGAGTTCCCCACCCGATGACCATTTCGGTGGACTTCAGGTTCATCCCGAGCAGGCCCATCAGTTCGATGAGCCCGGCCGCGAGTCCGATGCCCGCCGCTAGGCCGACCGTCGAGCCGACCACGCCGAGCAGGACCGCCTCGGTGAGCACGGAGCGGCGCACCTGCCTGCGGTCGGCGCCGAGAGCGCGCAGCAGGCCCAGTTCGCGGGTGCGCTGCGCGATCAGCATCGAGAAGGTGTTGACGATCAGGAAGATGCCGACCAGGACGGCGATCCCGGCGAAGCCCAGCATCACGTACTTGATGACGTCGAGGAATCCGCCGAGTTCGGACGCCGCCGATTCGGCCTGTTCGTCGGCGGTCTTGAGGTCGTAGCCCGAGCCCAGTTCGGCGGTGATACGGCGCTTGAGCTCGGTGTCGCTCACTCCGGCCGCGGCGTCCACCGAGATGCCCGTCGCCGCGTCCTTGTCGCCCAGGAGTTCACGCTGGGCGGTCGGGGTGTCCAGGAAGACCAGGGCCGCGCCGGGGTTGGTGGTGGTGAAGGTGACGATGCCGACGATCTCGACCTTGAACGAGCCGGGCGCGGCGAGCACCGTGAGGGTGTCGCCGATCGCCACGTCCTTCTTGTCGGCCGTGTCCGCGTCGAGCAACGCCTGGTTCTCGCCGCGCGGGGGTTGTCCCGAGGTCAGCTCGACGGGGCTGCGGTCGGTCACGTACCAGTTGGTGGCGATGGTGGGGGCGCCGGTGGTGGGGCCCACCGGGTCGTTCTTGCTGTCGACGACCGTGATGTTCTCGACGGCCGTGTCGACACGGGTCCTCGCGACCCCGTTGATCTCGGCGATGCGGTCGGCGAGTTTCGCGGGGATCGTCGGGGTCTGCCCCGAAGGCACCGCCTCGTCGAGGTCCTCCTTCGGCTCGACGGTCACGTCGGCGGACGTCGAGGCGAAGAGCCGGTCGAACGTGCGGGACACGGTGTCCGAGAAGATGAGGCTGCCCGCGACGAACGCGACCGAGAGGATCACGGCGAGGGCGGAGAGCAGCAGCCTGCCCTTGTGTGCGAGGAAGCTCCTGAGCGTCGCCTTCAGCATGGCCGCGGACCGCCTAGTCCCGGCCCGGTGTGCTGTCGGCGTCCGGACCGGCGTCGGGTTCGGCCCGGCTCTCGTGCGGCAGTGCGTGGATCACGTCGAACCGCTTGAGGCGTTCGAGGACCGACTCCGCCGTCGGGCGCGGCATCTCGTCGACGATCCGGCCGTCGGCGAGGAAGAGCACCAGGTCGGCGTGGGCGGCGGCGCCCGGGTCGTGGGTCACCATGACGACGCTCTGCTCCAGCTTGTCGACGGCCTCGCGCAGGAAGCCGAGCACTTCCAGGCCCGCGCGCGAGTCGAGGTTGCCGGTCGGCTCGTCCGCGAAGATCAGCTCGGGGCGCGAGGCGAGCGCCCGCGCACAGGCCACGCGCTGCTGCTGGCCGCCGGAGAGCTGGGCGGGCCGGTGCTTGAGGCGGTCGCGCAGGCCGAGCGTGTCGATGACGTGCTCCAGCCACTTCCGGTCCGGTCGCTGGCCCGCGATGTCCATCGGGAGGGTGATGTTCTCGATGGCGTTGAGGGTGGGGATGAGGTTGAAGGACTGGAACATGAATCCGATGCGGTCCCGCCGCAGCTGCGTCAGCTCCCGCTCCTTGAGCCCGGTGATCTCGGTGTCGCCGAGCCAGACCTGCCCCGCGGAGACGGTGTCGAGGCCCGCGAGCAGATGCATGAGTGTGGACTTTCCGGAGCCGGACGGGCCCATGACCGCGGTGAATCGGCCGCGTGCGATGTCCACGTCGACCGAGTCGAGGGCGAGCACGGTGGTCTCGCCGGAGCCGTATGCCTTGGTCAGACCGCGTGCGCGCGCGGCGATCTTGGTGGGCTCCGCGAGACCGGTGACCGGTGCCGAAGCAGGTGTGGACAAGGCCGCCTCCTGGGTCGTGGCCGTTCCAACTCCCGTAATCCTGCCGAGAGTAGAGGGTCGGGACGGGCGCCGGTATCCCTCCAAGGTCGTGAACCGGATACGCATGTAAGGGGCACAGGACGGGCTCCTCTCCAGTGCGCCCCGCACGCTCCCATGCCCTCTTGCCGGTGCTAGCGCCGCAGCGCTAGCTTGAGGGCATGGCGAAGACCCAGCTGAACGTACGGGTGGACGAAGACACCGCTCGGGCCGCGCGCGAGCGCGCGCTGGCCCGCGGGATGAGCGTCAACCGCTACATCGAGGAACTGGTCAAACAGGACGCCGGCGAGGTCGGCCACACATTCGTCGAGGCCGCGGCCGACTTCATGAAGCAGTACGAATCCGTCTTCGCCGAAGAGTTCGGTGCCGAGCGCGAGGGTCGTCGTTGAGCCCTTGAACCTCAGAATCGATCTTGCCTGGCTGTTGATGATCGCCGAACACAAGACGCCCGGAGACCCGCAGGTCACCGACTGGGGTGCCCTGGTGGCCGCCGTCAGCCGGCACGAGGCGGAGATATTCGGCGTGCCCGTCTACGAAAGCCCGTACGACCGGGCCGCGGCCCTGCTCCAGGTCCTGCTGCACATCCCGGCCCTGGAGCGCTCCAACGCCCTCTTCGCCTCGTCCGTCGCGTACGCCTATCTGGTCGCAAGCGGCCTGAAGGTCGTCACCTCGCCCGAGCAGGTGCGCGAACTGGCACGCCTGGTGAAGGAGGACGGGGCGGGCGTGCGCGCCATCGCGGACGAGCTGCGCAAGTGGAGCCTGTAGCTCAAGTGGAGCCTGTAGCTACAGGTCGGTGGCCCGCGGGTGGCGCGGCTCGTACAGGCCGACCTCGCCGCCGCCCGGCAGCCGGAAGCGGGTGAGCAGGCCCCAGCCGGCGTCCGTGACCGGTTCGGTGAACTGCACGCCCTTGGCGGTCAGTTCACGCACCGTCCCCTCCACGTCGTCGCACATCAGATAGAGCTCGTGCGACCCAGGACCCGCCGTGGGATGGACCGCGGCCTCGGCCGGCGGCAGCTTGAAGATCAGCCAGCCGCCGCCCGCGTCGACGTGGGGGTACTCCAGTACGTCGCGGAAGAACGCTCGGTCGGCTTCGGCGTCGTTGCTGTAGATGATGAGGTGTGCGCCATTGATCATGCGGCGAGGATAAGTTCGGCAGGAGAGAGCCGCACGCCGGGCCGCACGCCGGGCCGCACCTCAGGAGGACGCCATGCCAGCCGCCATCCAGCCGATGATCATCACTCCTGATCTCGACCGCCTGCTGCGGTTCTACCAGGAACTGCTCGGCGCCAAGGAGGTGTCGAGGACCCCGGAGGACGGACCCGCGTTCTTCGTGGACCTGCGCATCGGTGACGCGGAGCTCGGCGTCGTCTCGGACACGAGTATCCCGCTCGGCACGCCGCAGCGGATTCTGCTGAGCGTGGCGGTGGAGGCGGTGGACGACCTCCTCGAGCGGGTCGAATCCCTGGGCGGCGAAGCGCTTGGCCCCGCCAACGACATGCCGTGGGGGCAGCGTGTCGCGCACATCAAGGACCCGGACGGCAACGCGGTCAACCTCACGCAGGTCATCTGACGTTCCTGCCCGCCGCTGTCGTCAGTCGCTCTTCGGCCGCCGGGCCGTGCCGAGCACGCAGTACGAGGTGGGCAGCTTCGGGCCCCTCGGAGGCACCAAAAGACGACGGTACGGGCCGAGTTCGAAGCCCGCGGCGCGCAGGGCGGCCACCGTGTCCCGTGCGACGTGACAGCCGCCGAAGAGCAGGGGCCAGACGGTGCGGTCCAGGGCGCGCTGCGCCCTTGCCATGCCCGCGCCCGGAGCCACGCCGTGCTCGAAGAACCGCAGCTCGCCGCCGGGCCGCAGGACGCGACGCAGCTCGCCCAGGGCGCGGGGCACGTCCCGCACGCTGCACAGCACCAGCGAGGCCACGGCGCCGTCGAAGGCCTCGCTCTTGACGGGCAGCGCCTCGGCGGCGCCGGGCACGACGTCGACCGGTACGTCGGCCCGCACGGCCGCGGACGCGGCCAACTGCCGCAGAGTGCGCTCGGGTTCGATGGCCACGACCTCGGAGACCGCTTCCGGGTAGTGCGCGAAGTTCAGCCCGTTCCCCGCGCCGACCTCGATCACGCGCCCGGAGAGACCGGCGAGGAGTTCCTTGCGGTACGCGGCGACAACGCGCTCGGCGGCCACGCTCTGACGGGCGTAGAAACGGGCGAATACGGGGTGGTGCACGGCGTCCCGGGACGCTGCCTTGGCGGAACGAGGTGACATGGGCCCTCCTCGACGGGGCGAGCGGATACCGCAATGGTGCCCCGGCACGGCGGTTTTTCCCCACGCCGACGCGAACGACTGGCGCCGGACGGCCCGGAACCGCCCCACCTACGGGGCGTTCGGCCTCCGCGAGTCCCGATCCGGAGCCCTCAGTGCGTCGATCCCACCCCAGACCCATCCGGCACCTCGCGCGCAGCGAACGCCGCTCCGTCCCACGTGCCGCCCAGTTCCGGGCCGAGCCAGCTTCCCGCCCGGGTGCGGAAGGCGGTGCGCGGCAGGGAGCCCGCCCCCTCTGGTACCGCCCCCAGCAGGGGTGCGCCCGCGGCCTCCGGGAGGTCCGCCAGGTTGCAGTGGGCTGCCAGGTCCGGTGTGGTGGGCCAGCTGCCGATCGTGACGCCGAGGGGGGTCAGGTCGCGGGCCCGTAGTGCTTCCGTGGTGAGTGCCGTCGCGTTCAGTGTGCCCAGGCCCGCCGGCGCCACCACCAGGACCGGCGCATCGAGGAGGCGCGCGGCGTCGGCGAGGGTGGCGCCCTCGTCGTCGTAGCGGACGAGCAGGCCGCCCGCGCCCTCGACGAGGACCAGGTCGTGCTCCGTCGCGAGTTTCTGCGCCGCCTCGGCCACCTCGTACGGGCGCACCGGCGCCATGCCCGCCCGCCGCGCCGCGGTGTTCGGCGCCAACGGCTCCGGAAAGCGGGCGAGTTCGAGGGTGGTGATCTCGTCGCCCGCCAGACGCGTCACCTCCTGCGCGTCGCCAGGCTCGCCGGGCGCCACCCCCGTCTGCGCGGGCTTGAGCACCGCGACGCTGCGCCCCGCGGCGAGCGCGAGGGCGGCCACGGCGGCCGTGGTCACCGTCTTGCCGATCTCGGTGCCCGTCCCGGACACCACGATGACCGTCATGTCTGCTCAGCCCTCCCTTGCCGCCGCGCACACCGCGCGCCCGATCCGTGCCACGTCGTCGTCGCTCGTGACGAACGGCGGCATCGTGTAGATGAGGTCGCGGAACGGCCGCACCCACACCCCCTCGCGTGTCGCGGCACGCGTGGCCGCCGCCATGTCCACGTCGTGGTCGAGCTGTACGACGCCGATCGCGCCGAGCACCCGTACGTCCCGCACGCCCGGCAGCCCCGCCGCCTCGGCGAGGGTGTCGCGCAGGCCCGTCTCGATGCGCTTGACCTCGGTCTGCCAGTCCTGCCCGATCAGCAGCTCGATGGAGGCGCAGGCCACCGCGGCGGCGAGCGGATTGCCCATGAACGTCGGGCCGTGGGCCAGGACGGGCACCTCGCCCCGCGAGATGCCGTCCGCGACCCGCGCCGTGCACAGCGTGGCCGCCAGCGTCATATAGCCGCCGGTCAGCGCCTTGCCCAGGCACATCACATCGGGCGTGACGCCCGCGTGGTCCGCGGCGAACAGCGTGCCGGTGCGGCCGAAGCCCGTGGCGATCTCGTCGAACACGAGCAGCACGTCGTGCTCGTCGCAGGCCTCCCGCAACACCCGCAGGTACGTGGGGGAGTGGAACCGCATGCCGCCGGCGCCCTGCACCACCGGCTCCACGATCACGGCGGCCAGCTCGTCGGCGTGGCGCCCGATCAGCTCCCGGAGGTGCTCGGCGTACGCGTCGTCGTACGCCTCATAACCCGTCGGCGGTGCCTGTGCGAACACCTGCACGGGCAGCGCCCCCTGCCACAGCTCGTGCATGCCGCCCTCGGGGTCGCACACCGACATGGGCTGCCAGGTGTCCCCGTGGTAGCCGCCCCGCCAGGTCAGCAGCCGCCGCTTGGCCGGGCGGCCCAGCGAGCGCCAGTGCTGCAGGCACATCTTGACCGCGACCTCGACCGACACCGAACCCGAGTCCGCGAGGAAGACGTGCTCGAGGCCCTCCGGCGACACGTCGACAAGGTGCTTCGCCAGGCGGACGGCGGGCTCATGGGTGAGCCCGCCGAACATGACGTGGCTCATCTTGTCCAGCTGACCGCGCACCGCGTCGTTGAGCACGGGGTGGTTGTAGCCGTGGATCGCCGACCACCAGGACGACATGCCGTCGACCAACTCGCCCGCGTCGCCCGCGAGTCGGAGCCGCACGCCGCTCGCCGACTCGACGACCAGAGGCTCCTGGCGGCCGGGCATGGGACCGTACGGGTGCCACACGTGACGGCGGTCGAGGTCGAGCAGTTCGGGCACGGAGAGGTCAGGCATTGGGCGCGAGATCCGTTCCCGCGCCCCGACGGCGTACCGCCACCAGGTCCGTGCGCGCCTCGGAAACCTCAACGACCTCCGAAACCTCAACAACCTCGGAAACCTCAGCCGTCTCAGCGGACGGCTCGGACGGCGTGGAAGAACCGCAAGGCCCGCACCCGCCACCGCTGTCCCCGTGGGATCCGCACCCCGCCGCGGCGAGCGCGTCCGCGCGGTGCTCCGGCAGCGTGACCGTGTCCGTGCCCTCGACCTCGAAACCGGCGTCAGCGATCATCTCCAGGTCGGTCTTGCCCGCCTGGCCCTCGCTGGTCAGGTAGTCGCCCAGGAAGATCGAGTTGGCGAGGTGCAGCGCCAGGGGTTGCATCGTGCGCAGGTGCACCTCGCGTCCGCCCGCGATGCGTACCTCCACGTCGGGGCAGACGAAGCGGACCATCGCCAGGATGCGCAGGCAGCGCTGCGGGGTGAGGTTCCACTCCTTGGCCAGCGGGGTGCCCTCGAAGGGGATCAGGAAGTTGACCGGCACCGAGTCGGGGTCGAGGTCGCGCAGCGCGTAGACCACGTCCACGAGGTCCTCGTCCGTCTCGCCCATGCCCGCGATCAGACCCGAACAGGCGGAGAGGCCCGCGGCCTGCGCCTGCTGCACGGTGTCCACGCGGTCGGCGTACGTGTGGGTCGTGGTGATCTCGCCGTACGTCGCCTCGGACGTGTTGAGGTTGTGGTTGTACGCGTCCGCGCCCGCCGTGCGCAGTTTGTCCGCCTGGCCCGCGGAGAGCAGGCCCAGGCATGCGCACACCTCGACGCCTTCGTTGCTCTCCTTGATCGCCTCGATGGTCTTCGAGACCCGGTCGACGTCGCGGTCGGTCGGCCCGCGTCCGCTGGCCACCAGACAGACCCGCTTGGCTCCGCCCGCCACCCCGGCCGCCGCGGCCTGCGAGGCCTCGTCGGGCTTCAGCCAGGTGTACTTGAGGATGCCGGCCGTCGAGCCCAGACGCTGCGAACAGTACGAACAGTCCTCCGGGCAGAGACCCGACTTGAGATTGACCAGATAGTTGAGTTTCACCCGCCGCCCGAACCACTGCCGCCGTACCTTCCCGGCGGCGGAGACCACGTCGAGAAGCTCGTCGTCGGAGGTGGCCAGCACGGCCAGCGCCTCGTCACGGGTCGGCAACTCGCGCCGAAGCCCCTTGTCCACCAGCGTGTTCAGCAGATCCATGGCGCTGATCCTTACGTAAGACAGCCTCCCTTTCCAAGGAGAGTTCGCACAACAGAAACGCTGAGAGGTGTGGGTATTGCCACATCCTGGCCCGGTGGCCCGACGGCTAGGGTCTGTGCACTGTCTACAAACCGGCCACCGATGACGCCCCGGAGGAACCCTCATGGCGAGCTCGCCGTTCGACTGGATCGACGAGCAGGCGAGCCTGCGCGCCAGGGCCGGGCTCGTCCGCACCCTGCGGCCCCGCCCCGCCGACGCCGGCGGCCTCCTCGACCTGGCGAGCAACGACTACTTGGGCCTGGCCAGGCACCCTGAGATCACCGCCGGCGCGGCGGACGCGGCCCGGCGCTGGGGCGGCGGGGCGACCGGCTCCCGCCTGGTGACGGGCTCCACCGAACTGCACGCGGAACTGGAACGCGAGCTCGCCGAGTTCTGCGGCTTCGAGGCCGCCCTCGTCCTCTCCTCCGGATACGCGGCGAACCTCGCCGCCGTCACCGCCCTCGCCCCGCACGGCTCGCTGATCGTCTCGGACGCGGGCAATCACGCCTCGCTGATCGACGGCTGCCGTCTCGCGCGCGGCACGACGCAGGTGGTGCCGCACGCCGACATCGAAGCGGTGCGCAAGAGCCTTGACGGGCACGCCGGTCCCGCGGTCGTGGTGTCGGACACGGTCTTCTCGGTCGACGGCGACGCGGCTTCACTGACCGAACTCTCTTCCGTTTGTGGGGAGTTCGGTGCCGGGCTCGTCGTCGACGACGCCCATGGCCTCGGTGTGCTCGGCGACGGCGGACGAGGCGCCCCGCAGGCGGCCGGGCTCGCCGGCTCCGCCCACACCGTGGCCACGGTCACCCTGTCGAAGTCCTTCGGCAGCCAGGGCGGCGCGGTCCTCGGCCCCGCCAAGGTCATCGACCACCTGGTCAACACGGCCCGAACGTTCATCTTTGACACCGGTCTCGCCCCCGCCGCCGCCGGCGCGGCACTGGCGGCCCTGCGGCTCCTTCGCAGGGAGCCCGAGCGCGCCGCACGGGCCCGCGCGGTCGCTGCCGAGCTGCAGATACGTCTCACGGCGGAAGGCCTCTCCGCCGTACGTCCCGACGCCGCCGTCGTCTCCGTGCGCGCGCCGTCACCGGAAGCCGCCGTGCGGTGGGCCGCCGACTGCCGGGGCGCGGGCCTCGCCGTCGGCTGCTTCCGTCCGCCGTCGGTGCCCGACGGCATCTCACGGCTGCGGCTGACCGCCCGTGCGGATCTCACCGACGCACAGATCGCCGATGCCGTACGAGTGATCAGCCGCAGCGCACCCCGACAGTCATCGGAGGCCGTGGACGAAGGCCCCCCATGTGACGGGTGAGAAGAGCAGGGCGGGCCCTGCGGTGTTCTTCGAATCGCGCACGGCGAGCAGCCCTTGCTTCGGCCCTGAAGCGAGCGGGGCTGTCTCCACACAGTTGTTCATGCCGTTGCTGCGGCTGCTGCGGTGCCACTGGGCGCCGTGCAGAGATGTGCTGGAAGGTACGTGTCGAGGCAGTGCAGGCATGGTGCCCCCTTACGCGCCGTCACCTATCCCGGCGATGTGATCCGTTGATTCCTCGGGCGAAAGTGCCTTTCCTTGAAGGGAGTTGAAGGCCTCCGTGTATGCCTGAAGGTCTTCTCTCCGTTCGAGGTAGAGGCTACTCGTCAAGTGGTCTAGAACAACCACATCCAGATCAGCAATGTTCGGAAATGAGAAAATAACGAAAGATCCGATGAGGCCGACATGCTCTCCGGCGGCGAATGGCAGCACCTGAAGTCGCACATGGGGCAGCTGCGAGGCCTCAAGTAACCGTTTCAACTGACCCGTGAGCACCTGACTGCCGCCCACCGGCCGGTGCAGCACCGCCTCGTCCAGGATCACGCTCAGTCGCAGCGGCGGCGCCGCGCGCAGCACGTCCTGACGCGCCAGACGCACCTCGACCAGTGTGTCCACCTGGTCGTCCGGCAGTCCGTCGAGCGCGGCCCGCGTCACCGCACGCGCGTAGTCCGGGGTCTGCAGCAGGCCGGGCACGACGTTGGTCTCCAGGGTGCGCATCCGACAGGCCTGTGATTCCAGGCTGATGAAGTCGCGGTAGGCCGGCGGCAGCAGCTCGCGATAAGCGTGCCACCAGTGGCGGCGTGCGCCGTCGTCGTCCGAGCCCGCCAACGCGACCAGTAACTGACGGAGTTGAGGGTCCTGCACCTCGTACGCCTCGAGCAGCAGGCGTACGTCGGCCGCCTTGACGCTGCTACGCCCCGTCTCGATCCGGCTCACCTTCGACTGGTGCCAGCCGACCCGGTCCGCCGCCTGGCCACTGGTGAGCCCGGCGAGCGTGCGCAGTGCACGCAGTTCGGCGCCGAGTTTCCTGCGGCGCACCGCGGGACCATACCGCATGTCCGTCTCCTTCCCGACGGAGCCTCCCTTTTCGGCCTCCCCCGGCCTTCTCACCGGCGACAGTAGAGGAAGCGGCAGCCTGCCGCCCAAATACGGTCTCTCGTAGCAGAGTTCACCGCTTCGAGCGACAGATATATGCACATCTTGGTGGATGACCCCCTGTGAGCACCCCAGGAGTGGCAGGCTGGCGCGAAGCACCAGTCCGGGACTGTCCTCGTGCCTTCCGCTACGAGTCGGAGCCGAGCCCCGGTGGGAAAGGGACAGCGTCGACATGGCAGACCTTCAGGAAGCATCCGTCACCCTGCCGAGCGATCCTGCCTCGGTCTCTGCGGCCCGGAAGTTCGTCTCGAACGTCCTTACCGAATGGGGCCTTTCGGGCGAGACCGAAGAGGCCGACACGGTCCGGCTCATCGTCTCCGAACTCGCGACGAACGCCGTCCAGCACACCCGGGGCCAGTCACCCACCTTCACGGTGGACGTCGAGCTCGACCGGGACGAGCAGCTGCGCATCGGCGTCACCGACAGCCACCCCCGCTACCCCAAGCGGCTGCCCGCCGCAGTCCAGCAGGACAACGGACGGGGCCTGGTGATCATCCGCTGGTTGACCATGGAGTGCGGCGGCAGGCTGTCGGTCACTCCTACTCCCCAGGGCGGCAAGACGGTCTGGATCGCGCTGCCGTGGACCGCGCCGGTCCGCGGCCTGAGAGAGGCTCCGTCGGCCTGGCCCTCACCCCGCTGAGAGCGCCGGGCCTGCCGAGCGTCCGAACGCGCCACGGAGCAGGGCCCGGAAGGTGTCCGCAGCGGGATGCTGCTTGTCCGTGCGGTGGACGACCGAGATCGTGCGGCGCAGATCCCCCGGCTCCAGTGGCCTGACCCCCACCGGGGTGGCCGCCGTCCGCGCCACCATCTCCGGTACGACGGCGACGCCGAGCCCGGCGCTGACCAGCGCGCACACCAGCGCGTAGCTCGGGGTCTCGACCAGGACGGAGGGCGCGGCCCCGGCCCGCACGAGCGCGGACTCCACGCCCTGCCGTGGCGGATGCGTCGGCGCCATGCTGATCAGCGGCTGACCGGCGAGCTCGGTCAGGGGCAGCCGCGACGAGGAGCTGCCGAGCGCGTGTCCGGGCGAGGTCACCAGGACCAGCTCCTCGACCAGGACGGGCTCCGCGGTCACGGACGCGGGCAGCGGCACCGGATCCTCCGGCTCGTACGTGTGCGTGAGGGCCAGGTCGACCTCGCCCGCCGCCACGGCCGCGACGCCGAGCGGCGGTTCATAGCCCCGTACCGTCAGATCGATGTCCGGATGGGCGCGGCGGAACGCGGTCAGCGCGGGCGGCACCAGATGGATCCCGGCGGTCGTGAAGGTCCCCACGCGCAGCCTGCCGCCGGACAGGCCCGCCAGCTGGGCCAGTTCGTGGCGGGCCTGCTCCATCTCGTCCAGGACCCGGCGCGCCCGCGCGAGGAGCAGCTCGCCCGCGCCCGTCAGCCGCGCCCCGCGATGGTGGCGGACCAGGAGCGCGGTGCCCGCCTCCCGTTCGAGCTTGGCCAGCTGCTGGGAGAGGGCGGGCACGGTGTAGCCGAGGCGCTCGGCCGCGCGGGTGATGGACCCGGCCTCGGAGACCGCCACCAGCGCGGCGAGCCGTGTCGGGTCGTACATGGTCTCTCCCGGTGCAGGAGCCGACGGGCGGGTCGTCCGACGGCATGGGGCTAAACGTCTGCTTAAGGCTGACCCAGGATATTCCACATACCTGCTGTAGGCAGAAGAACGGCAGGGTGGGGGCCATGGACGCAGAACTGGTCGCCTTCACCGGAGTCGCAGCGGGCATGGTCGCCATGCCGGGCGCCGACTTCGCCGTCGTGGTGCGCAACGCCCTCGCCTCCCGCCGCGCGGGGGTCGCCTGCGCGATCGGAGTCGCGGGCGGGCTCCTGGTGCACACGGCGCTCGCGGTGGCCGGGGTCGCGGCGGTCCTCGCGGCCGTTCCCACGCTGTTCCGGGCGCTGCAGATCCTGGGCGGCGGCTACGTGCTGTACCTCGGGTACCGCGCGTTGCGGTCGGCGGCGCGGCCGGTGGAGAGCTTCGGCGCGCCGGACGACGGGGAGCGGCCGGCCGCCGGGGGCAGCCTGCGCCAGGGCTTCCTCACCAACGCCCTCAACCCCAAGGCGCCCATCACCTTCCTCAGCGTGCTGCCACAGTTCGTGCCCGCGGGCACCCCGGCGATGCCCAGGACCCTGCTGCTCGCGTGCATCATCGTGGCGCTTGCCCTGGTGTGGTTCCCGGTCGTCGCGGTCCTGGTCGACCGGCTCGGACGCCGGCTGCGCGAGCCGCGTACGGCCCGTGCGATCGAGGGCGGCACAGGTGTCGCGCTCAGCGTCCTGGGCCTGGTGCTCCTCACCGAGGCCGTCCTGACCTGACGTCGTCCGACGCGTCGGTGTCCTGATCCCGGTCCTTGCCCGCGCCGCGCACCAGGACGGGAAGCAGGCCCCACAGGCCGGCGCACACCAGCGCCGTGCCCGCACTCGCGATGATCCCGGCGGTGCGGCTCACCGCCACGTCGACGACGAGCAGCACGGAACCGGCGAGCGCGAACACCAGGACCACCATGCCGATGCCGGCCAGCCGGGAGGACACCCGCACGATCCGCGGCTTGGAGTGCTGCCCGAACAGCGACCTGTGCACAGCGGCCGGCGCGGTGAACAGCGCGGCGGAGAGCACGGCCAGGAGCAGCGTGGTCACGTACGTGGCGCGCTGCACCGTATCGAGCGAGGGAAAGCGCTCGGTGAAGGCGAGCGTCAACAGGAACGCGAAGAGGATCTGCACCCCGGCCTGCGTGACGCGCAGCTCTTGGAGGATCTCGGAGAAATTGCGGTCGGCTCGTTCGAACGTGGTCTCGTTGCGGGCGTCGGAGTACTTGCCCGTGGAGTGGGAACCGTTGTTTTCGGACATGGCGCCCGAGTATCCGCGTCGACGTGCTCCACGCATGGCGGGCGCGCCGACCGCAGGGCCGGTCGAGCGGCGGCAGCAGCCGTACGGCCACCGCCACCGCCCTCCGACAGGTCTGTCCTCCGCGGTCAGTGATGGGCGGTCAGTGACGGCGGTCGGTGACGGGCGGTCAGCGCACCCGGCCGTACGAGACGTTCTTCGTCCAGATCTTCTCGAGGCGCACCACGGTGTTCGACTTGGGGGCGTGCCAGATGCGGCCCTTCCCGGCGTAGATGCCCACGTGGTAGATGTTCCGCCCGGAGCCGAAGAAGACCAGATCGCCGCGGGTGCGGTTCGACGCCGAGATGTGGCGGGTCTTGTTGTACTGCTGCGCGGCGGTGCGCGGGAGCTTCTTGCCCGCGCGCTTGAACGAGTAGAGCGTCAGACCCGAGCAGTCGAACCGGTTCGGCCCCGCCGCTCCGTAGCGGTACGGGGAGCCCTTCTTGGAAGCGGCGATCTTGAGCGCCTTCGTTCCGTGTGTCGCGGCCTCTGCTTCCGTCGTGAGCCCTGGGGCCACGAGCGTGCCGCCCACGAGGGCGAGCGTGAGGGCCGATGCGGAACCGGCCCTGGTGAGCAGCGACGGAACATGATTCAGCGCGGTCATGCGCAACCCTTCGTCAGCCGCCTGTGAAGGATGACCTGTCGGATTCGGGCTGACAAAGTTGCCCGGCCGCGGTGTGCGGCTTCACCCCAAGGGTCGGCGTCCGGACCTTCCGGACCGACCCGTCATGCCTGGGTCCTCCACTCCTGCCGATGCACCGATGTCGACCGGTCATCCGGGCGGCGGCAGGACTCGGCGTCCGCCCGGACCGCCCCGCCGCTGTGGCGGGGGCTTGTCGTCGGAAGGGATCTTGACCCGCCGAGGGCCCGAATTCCGAGCCGAAACGGCGTTTTATGAGGTTCCTCACGGCTGAACCGTTCGGGTGGACACGGTCGGATTCGGGGTCGGATCGAGGGACCCGACGATCGTTCGACCAGCACCGGAACGAGTAATTCCGGCCATCGCGTACACATCTGACGCAACTGAAGGCAGTCCAAAGAAGGAGGAATGTCTACGCCGAACGAGGTAGCCCGTTTGGTTCGTTTGAGATCCGCCCCGGACGGTGCGGAGTTGGGGAGCCGTGGTGATGGGCACTCAGGAAGCCGATGAGGGCGGCATGGTGACCCGTTCCGCGCGCCGCTCGCCGTCCAGCACACGCAGCGCACGGGCCAACGTCGGGGCGTGCACGGCGCTCTCGCCCCGCTGGTGCATGACCGCCAGCGCGTCCCGCAGGGCGGTCGCCTTGCCGACCAGGGCCTGGGCGGCACGCAGTCCGCCGTAGGTGTCCGAGGCGCGGGCCGGGTTGATCCGGCCCAGCAGATCGATCACTTCGAGGTACCGGTCGATCAACTCGCCCTCGGCGCGGGTGAGTGCGGGCAGCGGCGGAAGTTCGGGCGGCAGCATCGGCGGATCACCTCGCGTCCGGGGTGCGCGGGGACGACTTGCGGCTCGCGATGATCCCGTCCACCAGGCCGTATTCGACCGCCTCGGCGGCGGTGAGCATCTTGTCCCGCTCGATGTCGGCCGCGACGCGCTCGGGGCTCTGGCCCGTGTGTTGGGCGAGCAGCTTCTCCAGCTGCGCGCGCGTGCGCAGGAGTTCGTCGGCCTGGATCGCCAAGTCGGTCGCCTGGCCCTGGATCGGCTCGGCGACCGACGGCTGGTGGATCAGCACCCGGGCGCCGGGCAGCGCGAACCGCTTGCCGGGGGTGCCCGCCGCCAGCAGGACGGCGGCGGCCGACGCGGCCTGCCCCAGACAGGTCGTCTCGATGTCGCAGGAGACGAACTGGATCGTGTCGTAGATCGCGGTCATGGCGCTGAACGAGCCGCCGGGGGAGTTGATGTAGAGCGAGATGTCGCGGTCGGGCGCCAGGTATTCGAGGTGCATGAACTGCGCCATCACGTCGTTGGCCGAGGTGTCGTCGATCGGTGTGCCCAGGAAGACGATGCGCTCCTCGAGCAGCTTCGAGTACGGATCGAGGCTCCGCTGCCCCGTGCTGGTGCGCTCGGTGATCTCGGGCAGGACATAGCGGGCGAACGGTCGGTTCATGGCACGTCTCTCCTCGGTCGGGGGTCGGCTACTCCCCAAGGCTCCCTGTAAAAAATGTACAGGACGTACGGAACGTCGTCATGGTGAGCGTGCTCGGGTGATCCGCAGGAGTCAACCGATGCGCCGTGATTCAGCCGCCCGCTGAAAGCGGGGGCCACGGCGCCCGGGACCGGATGCCCGGCGCGGCGACGTGGGCATACTCCGCCTCGTCGCGATCTAGCCGCCCGAGCCGAAAGCGTCGTATGAGCCCTGAAGCCCACCGAGCCCACCGAGCCCACCAGGCCCACCGAACCGCCGGGCTCGTGCACCTCACCGCCCGCGAACTCGCCGCAAGGATCCGCAGCCGTGAGCTGTCCGCGCGCGAGGTCGTCCAGGCGCACCTGGACCGGATCGAGCAGGTCAACGGCGCGGTGAACGCCGTGGTGACCCTGGCGGCCGAGCGTGCCATGGACGAGGCGCGAGCCGCCGACGAACAGACCGTTCGCGGCGAGCCGTTGGGCTCGCTGCACGGGCTGCCCGTCGCCCACAAGGACACCCACGACACCCGCGGCATCCGCACCACCTACGGGACGCCGCTCCTCGCCGACAACGTCCCGGACCACGACGAGCTGATCGTCGAACGCATCCGTGGTGCCGGGGCGATCACCATCGGCAAGACCAACGTGCCCGAGTTCGCGGCTGGTTCGCACACCTTCAACCCTGTCTTCGGGGCCACCCGCAACCCGTACGACCTCGGGCGGTCGGCGGGCGGCAGCAGCGGGGGAGCGGCGGCAGCGCTCGCGTGCGGCATGCATCCCCTGGCCGACGGAAGCGACATGGGCGGTTCACTGCGCAACCCGGCGTCGTTCTGCAACGTGGTGGGTCTGCGCCCCTCGCCGGGCCGGGTGCCGAGCTGGCCGGACACCGCCCCCTGGGCAACGATGTCCGTGCAGGGGCCGATGGCGCGCACGGTCGCCGACGCGGCGCTGTTGTTGTCCGTCGTCGCCGGTCCCGACCCGCGCTCGCCGATCGCCCTGGAGACGCCGGGAAGCACCTTCGCCGGTCCGCTGGAACGGGACCTGACGGGCCTTCGGATCGCCTGGTCGCCGGACCTGGGGGGAGCGGTGCCGGTCGACCGCGAGGTCACCGATGTGCTCGCGCCCGCCGTGACGGTCTTCGCCGACCTGGGGTGCGCGGTCGAGGAGGCGTGCCCCGAACTGTCCGGCGCCGACGAGGTGTTCCGGACCTTCCGCGCCTGGCAGTTCCACCTGGCGCTCGGCGCGCTCCTGGAGACCGATCCGGACCGGATGAAGCCCAGCCTCGTCCGGAACGTACGGCAGGGACGCACGCTCACCGGCACCGATCTGGAACGGGCCACCGTGCTGCACGCCGAACTCTTCCACCGTGTGCGGGAGTTCTTCGAGCGGTACGACGCGCTGATCCTTCCGACCAGCCAAGTCACTCCCTTCCCCGTGGAGTTGGAGTACCCGGCCGAGGTCGACGGGGTGTCGATGAGTGACTATCTGGACTGGATGCGCTCGGCCTACCTGGTGTCCGCGACCGGCAGCCCGGCCCTGTCCGTGCCCGCCGGATTCACCCCGGGCGGACTGCCGGTCGGGCTGCAGATCGTCGGGCCGCACCGCGCCGACCTGCGGGTCCTGCAGATCGGCCACGCCTTCGAGCAGGCCACGCGGCACGGCGAGCGCAGGCCGGAGGCCCGCGTTACGCGTCCGGCGGCCGGCGTTACGCGTCCGGACGGCCGGGTACCCGGCCGCAATGAATCGCTTGGAGCATTTGGAGCATCTGGACAAGAGCCTCGTCGATGAACTGACCCGGGCCGCCCGCGAGGCCGTACGGGACGAACTGCGGGAGCAGACACGCAAACAGCGCCGCAAGGCCGCGCTGTACGCGGGGGCGGGGGCCGTGGGCCTCTACGCGGGTGCCGCGCTGGCGCTCGCCATCGGCCTCGCGCTGGCGCTTGGGCTGCCTGACTGGGTCGCCGCGCTGATCACCGCGGTGATCCTCGGTGTCGTGGCCTACTTGCTGCGGGGTGCGGCGCGTCCTTCCGTGGCCTCTCCGCCCGCGTCGTCGCCGACCCCTGAAAAGCCGGTGGTGCCGCCGACCGTGGGCGCGACGCGCTCGGGCGGCGTGGACCCTGAGGTCGCCCCTGAGGTGCCGCACCGCTGGGGCCAGTGAGCCGGTCGGCCCGTTGAGCGACCCGGCTCGAGTGACCTGGCTCACGAGGTTTGGCCGACGGCTTATGGGCCACTCGTCGGTGCGAGGTGGCCATATTGAACACATCGTCAGATCCAGAGAAGAAGCGGACGCGTTCACAGAACGCGAAGAGTTCAGCTGAACCCACGGACAGCGGACGGGCGAACCGCCGACCGGGCCCCATGGAGGTGCTGCGCACCGCGCGCGCCCAGCTCGCCGAGCTCACCGGGATGGCCGCCGAGTCCGTGTCGTCGTTCGAACAGACCGATGACGGATGGACATTGGAGATCGAGGTCCTGGAACTCACCCGGGTCCCGGACACGATGAGTCTCCTCGCGAGCTATCGGGTCGAGTGCGACCCACAGGGCGAGCTGCTGGGCTACCGGCGCATCCGTCGCTACGAACGCGGGCGCGCCGACTCCCACAAGGCCGGCGGCCGTTAGAGCCCGCTCCGTGCGGGATTCCGCGGTTCCGCCATCCGGTCATCCGCGGTCCGGTCAATCATCCGCAGTCCTGTCCATCACAGACTTCAAACACACAAGGAGGGCCGGTCGACATGACCGTCGTCCCTGCACAGCAGTCCGGCGGATCGGGTGGCTCCAGTGGCCTCTACGACGTCCTGGAGCTCGTACTCGACCGCGGTCTGGTGATCGACGCCTTCGTGCGCGTCTCGATCGTAGGCATCGAGATCCTGAAGATCGACGTACGCGTGGTCGTCGCCAGCGTCGACACCTATCTGCGCTTCGCCGAGGCCTGCAACCGCCTCGACCTGGAGTCGGGCCCGCACAAGGACCCCGGACTCCCCGACCTCGTGGGCGAGATCACCGAATCGGGCGCCCGCGGAAAGTCCAAGGGCGCGCTGTCCGGTGCCGCCGAGACCATCTCCGACGCGTTCAAGCAGTCCCGTGAAGAGAGCCAGTCGGAGCCCCGCCCGCGCGCCCGCAAGAGCACGTCCGCGCGGAGGAAGGAGGAGCAGGAATGAGTACGTACGTCTATGGCATCGCCGCCAGTTCGCACCCGTCGCTCCCCGAGGGCATGGACGGAGTGGGAAAGCCGGCACGCCCCGTGCGCGTCATCACGGAAGGCGACCTGGCGGCCATCGTCAGTGAAGCGCCCGAAGGGCTGCGCGCCAAGCGCAACGACCTGCTGGCCCATCAGAACGTCCTGAGCGAGGCGGGCGCGGCGGGGCCGGTCCTGCCCATGCGGTTCGGCAACGTGGCCCCGGACGACACGGCCGTCACGAGCGTCCTCGCGGAACGCGCCGCGCACTACCACGAGCGGCTCACGGCACTTGCGGGCAAGGTCGAGTACAACGTCAAGGCCAGCCACGACGAACAGGCCGCCCTGCACCGCGTGATGGCGGACAACCCCGAGGTGCAGGCGCTCGCCGAAGCTAACCGGCAGGCGGGCGGCGGCAGTTACGAGCAGAAGCTGCAACTCGGCGAGATGGTGGTGGCCGCGCTCCAGGCCCGCGAGGCCGAGGACGCGGTGGAACTGCACCGCGCCCTGGAGCCGACTGCGCACGCCGTCAGCGTGGGCCCCGAGTCCACGGGCTGGCTGGCCAACCTGTCGTTCCTGGTGGAGCGCGAGTCGGCGGAGGTGTTCCTTGCCGCCGTCGAAGAGGCACGCAAGAGCCATCCGCACGTCGAGCTGCGCGTCAACGGCCCGCTGCCGCCCTACAGCTTCGTGGAACCGGGGCCCTCCGAGCCGACGGGGGCCACGCAGGAGCCCACGGGTTCGCAAGCCTCGGGCTCGGATGCCATGGGTTCGGATGCCATGGGTTCGCGGACCGGCCGGGAGTGAGCCATGGGGCTGATCGGTGAAGTGCTGCTGCTGCCGTTCGCACCCGTGCGCGGCAGCCTCTGGGCGGTGAACCAGGTACTCGCCGAGGCCGAGCGCCTGTACTACGACCCGGCCACCGTCCGGACCGAACTCGCCCTGCTCGAGGAACGCCTCGAGTCGGGGGAGATCAGCGAGGAGGAATTCGACCGCCAGGAGGACGAGTTGCTCGACCGACTGGAAATTGGCCTGCGCACCGGCGCGGGAACCGACAACGGGACCACACGATGAATCGACTGGGACTTGGCCTCGCCGTAGGGGCCGGATACGTCCTCGGGCGTACGAAGAAGATGAAGCTGGCGTTCGCGGTCGGCACCATGGTCGCCGGCAAGAGGATGAAGCTGAGCCCGCGTGCCCTCGGGGACCTGGTCTCCCAACAGCTGCAGAACAACCCGCAGTTCAAGGAGATCGGTGACCAGTTGCGCGAGGACATGCGCGGGGTCGGCAAGGCCGCCACCGGAGTCCTTGTCGAGCGCCAGATATCGGGCCTCGCCGACCGGCTGCACGGGCGGACGGCGGATGTGCGCGACCAACTCGCGGGCGTGACACCGGACATATCGGGGCGCCGAAAGAAGGACGCGCAGGAGCCGGACGACGACGCGTACGAGGAGTACGACGACGACCGGGACGATGACCGGGACGACAGGCGCCGCGAAGAGCCCGCTGAGGCCGAGCCCGAGGCCGAATCCGAGCCCGAGGAGAGGCCCCGGACCAGGAAGAAGGCGCCCGAGCGCAAGGCCGCACCCAAGAAGGCCGCACCCAAGAAGGCGGCAGCCAAGCAGACCCCCGCCCGAAAGGCGGCGGCGGCACGCAAGAGCCCCGCGAAGAAGACGGCGAAGAAGGCTCCCGCCAGGGCCGCGGCGAAGACCTCAGCGCGTCGCACCACGGGGGCCAGGTTGCCGAAGGGGGGCGCCCGCGATGAGTGACACCTTGAAGTCCGCGACGGGCAAGGCGACGCAGAACCCGATCACGGGCGTCGTGCAGAGCGAGGCCGCCGACCGGCTCAAGGCCGAGGTCCAGGAATATCTCGCCGCCCAGGCCCAGCGCATGCTGGTCGGCGTGGGCCACAAGCTCGGCTCGACGACCGGCAAGCTCAACGACATCGCCGAGGGCAAGAGCCCGGGGTTCGCCAGGCTCGCCCTCGACGGCGGACGCAAGATGGCCGAGGGCAAGGGGCCGCTGCGGTCCGCACTCGAGGTCGGCGCGGGGCGGGCCAAGGACAGTGTGGTGGACGCCTTCAAGAACATGACCGGCGGCAAGGGCCGCCGCAAGGGCGGAGCCGGCAAGAAGCCGACGGTCATCATGGAGTTCGTCGACGTCGGCGTGCCGCTGCGCACCGCGTACGACCAGTGGACCCAGTACCAGGACTTCAGCAACTTCGCCAAGGGCGTCAAGAGCGCGAACCGCGCCGACGACACCACATCCGACTGGCAGGCCAAGGTCTTCTGGTCCAGCCGGAGTTGGAAGGCCCACACCACCGAACAGGTGGCGGACGACCGGATCTCGTGGACCTCGGAGGGCGCGAAGGGCACGACGAAGGGTGTCGTCTCCTTCCACTCGCTGGCCGAGAACCTCACGCGCGTCCTGCTGGTCCTGGAGTACTACCCCAAGGGCCTCTTCGAGAAGACCGGCAACATCTGGCGCGCGCAGGGCCGCCGGGCGCGGCTCGACCTGAAGAACTTCTCGCGGTTCATCACCATCAAGGGCGAGGCGGAGGACGGCTGGCGCGGTGAGATCCGCGACGGCGAGGTCGTCATCAGTCATGAGGACGCGCTCGCGGAGGAGCAGGACGAGGACGAGCCGCAGGACGTCGCCGAGGACGAGTACGAGCGCGACGAGGAAGCGCCGGAGGAGTCCTACGCGGACGAGGAGTACGAGGGCGAGGAAGAGGACGAGGAAGAGGCGAAGTACGCCGATGAGGACCAGGGAGACGAAGAAGGCGAGGAAGACGAGGAAGAGGAAGCGAAGTACGACGAAGACGCCGCAGTGAGCGGGAGTCGTCGATGACGATGGCCGGTCGGATGCCGGAACCGTATGGACAGGGCAGCGGGGCGAACCTGGCCGACATCCTGGAGCGCGTGCTCGACAAGGGCATCGTGATCGCGGGGGACATCAGGATCAACCTGCTCGACATCGAACTGCTCACCATCAAGCTGCGGCTCATCGTCTGCTCCGTCGACAAGGCGAAGGAGATGGGGATCGACTGGTGGGAGGACGACCCCGAGCTGTCCTCCCGCGCGCGCAGCAAGGAACTCACGCGTGAGAACGCCGAGTTGCGTGCCCATGTCGCTGAGCTCGAGCAACTGGAGCAAGCCGGTGCGGGGCGGGGCAGGGTGGAACGCGGCAAGGGGAAGCAGCAGAGCAGGACAGAGCGAGGCCAGGCGGAGCGTGCGGAGCGAGGCAAGGCGGAGCAAGGCGAGGCGGAGGAGAGCTCATGACCGGACTGCGGTACGTCTACGCGATCTGTCGGCCCTTCGACACGGCGCTCCAGGCCCAGGTGACCGGGGTGGACGGCGCGCCCCCCGGTCAGCTGTCGCACCACGGCCTGATCGCCGTGGTCGGCACCGTGCCGGAACGGGACTTCGCCGAGGAGCCGCTCAGGCGACACCTGGAGGACCTGGATTGGCTGAGCGCGACCGCGCGTGCCCACCAGGCGGTGATCGACGCGCTCACGGCGGTCACCACGCCGCTGCCGCTGCGGCTCGCCACCGTGTTCCGGGACGACGCGGGTGTGCGCATGATGATGGAGGAGCGGGAGGACTCGTTCCGCCGGACGCTCGACCGGCTCGACGGCCGCGTGGAATGGGGCGTCAAGGTCCATGCCGACGCGGAGGCCACCCGCCCGGCCGCGGAGCCGGCGAAGGCCGCGACGGGCCGTGACTACCTGCGCCAACGCCGGCAGCGCAGCCGGGCCCACGAAGAGATGTGGGAGAGCGCCGAGAAGTTCGCGCGCCGGCTGCACGACATGCTCTGCGGACGCGCCGAGGACGCCAGGCTGCACGCGCCCCAGAACTCGGCTCTCTCCGGGGGGTCGGGCCGCAACGTGCTCAACGCGGCCTATTTGGTGCCGCGTTCGGACTCGGAGGCCTTCGTCGAACTGGTGGAGAGCGTCAACGGTGAGGAGTCGGGCCTGCGCGTGGAACTCACCGGACCGTGGGCCGCGTACTCCTTCGCCCGCCTGGAAGCCGACGGGGCCGAGGGAGCCGACGGGGCCGACACGACCAAAGGGACCGACGGTGGCACGGCGGGGGAGGCGGGAGCGTGACGGTCGTCGAACGCAGAGAGATCGCCCTGGTCGACCTGCTCGACCGTCTCCTTGCGGGCGGGGTCGTCATCACCGGGGACCTCACCCTGCGCATCGCGGACGTCGATCTCGTACGCATCGACCTGAACGCACTCATCAGCTCGGTGAACGAGCAAGTCCCCTCACCCTTCGAGTCACCCTTCGAGGAGTTGCCGTGAGCGAGCGGACGGCGGGGAAGAACCGTCTGGAACTCGAACCGGACACCGTGGAACGCGACCTGATCAAACTCGTCCTGACCGTCGTGGAACTGCTGCGTCAGCTCATGGAGCGGCAAGCCGTGCGCCGATTCGACACCGGTGACCTGAGCGAGGACCAGGAGGAGCGCATCGGCCTGACGCTGATGCTCCTCGACGACCGCATGACCGAGTTGCGCGAGCGCTACGGCCTGCGGCCCGAGGACCTGAACCTGGACCTCGGACCACTGGGACCGCTGCTGCCGAGGGAGTGACTAAGGGACGAGCTTCGCGAACTCCGTCAGGAAGGCCTCGCAGAACGCCTTCAGGTCGTCCGGCTTGCGGCTGGTGATCAGCGTGTTGGGCCCGTCGTGGCAGATCTTCACCTGCTCGTCGACCCAGGTGCCGCCCGCGTTGCGGATGTCCGTACGGAGACTGGGGAACGAGGTGAGCCCCCGGCCCGAGACGACGTCCGCCTCGACCAGGATCCACGGGGCGTGGCAGATCGCGGCCACCGGACGGCCGCCGTCGAAGAAGCCGCGTACGAAGGACACGGCACCTTCGTCCAGGCGCAGGGCGTCCGGGTTGGCCACACCGCCCGGCAGGACGAGGCCGTCGAAGGAGTCGGCCGTCACCTCGCCGACCACCTCGTCCACGGGGAACGTGTCGGCTTTGTCGAGATGGTCGAAGGCCTGGATCCGGCCCGACTCCGTCGACACGAGGACGGGCTCGCCGCCCGCGTCCGTCACCGCCTTCCAGGGGTCGGTGAGTTCGATCTGCTCGACGCCCTCGGGCGCCATCAGGAATGCGACACGCATGGCTGCTCACTCTCCTCGCCGAGCCGTGGACGGGCACGTCCAGGGCCTCTTTCTTGTGCGGGTCTGCTGCACGGATCACGAGTTCCCTGGTCCCGCGAAGGTCAATCAGCTTGACTGACCCGTGGCCTGATGGGTACTCAGAGTCACATGCGAATGAGTGTGATGGACGTGGGGTCAAATGCGGTCCGGCTGGTCGTAGTGGACGCCGAGGACGGGGTGCCCTTGCCGGTTCACACCGCCAAATGGAAGCTGAGACTCTCCGAGGAGGTCGGGGAGAGCGGAGTGATCCCCGAAGAATCCGTGGGACAGCTCGTCACCGCGGTATCCGAGGCCGCCAGGACCGCCCGGCGGTGGGGCTCGGCCGAGCCGCTCGCCTTCGCCACGACGGTCGTACGCAGTGCACCCAACCGGCCGCACGTGCTGCGGACGGTGGGTGAGGAGACCGGCGTGGCGCTGTGCACCATGCCGGGAGAGGTGGAGGCCGAACTCACCTTTCTCGGGGCCCGTCGGTGGATGGGCTGGAGAGCCGGGCCCCTCGCGATGTTCGACATCGGCGGCGGCTCGCTCGAGGTGGCCTTCGGGCGCGGGCGGCTGCCGGACTACGTGGCCTCCCTGCCGCTCGGCGCGCGCCGCCTGACCAGGGAGTTCTTCGAGGGCGAGGATCCGCCGACCGAGCAGAGCGTGAAGGCGCTGCGGCGTAAGGTGCGGCATCAGCTGCGGGACGTCGCCGCGCGCATCCGCTGGGAGGGGCCGCGCACCGCCGTGGCGACCTCACGGACGTTCCAGCAGCTCGCGCGGCTCGCGGGCGCCGCTCCCGGCCGCCACGGGCCGTTCATGGCACGGCAGTTGAGCCGCGCGGACCTGCGCCACTGCCGCGATCGGCTCGCCGCGCTGCCGGCGGCCGAGCGCGCCCGGCTGCCGGGGGTCTCCGCTCCGCGGGCGGTGCAGAGCCTGGCCGGAGCGATCGTGGGGCACACGGCGCTGAAGCTGACGGACATCAAGACGGTCACCATCTGCCCCTGGGCCATCCGTGAAGGCGTACTCCTGCGGCACATGGAGGACGGCGAGGCGTGGTGGGCGGAGATCAGCCGGCGGGAGGCGGTGGCGGAGCCCGTCGCGCAGCCGGTGGCGCTGCGGTTCGCGGCCCTGCAGAACTGAGGTCCGTCCCTCATCGGGGGAGGGGGAGGCCCGATCATCGGAGGGGCAGGCACGATCCGGGGCCGGTGCCGGTCAGCAGCGGGCGGCGGGCCTCCTGACCTGCGGCGTATCCGTCGCGCGCGGACCGGATGGCCGTGCCCGGCGGCGGTTAAGCTGGGGGGCATGGCCTACGAGATTCCGGTGACGCAAGCCCGAGCAGAGCTCGCGGATCTGATCAACCGCGTCGTCTACGGCGGCGAGCGCGTGGTGGTCACCCGTCATGGCAAGCCGCTCGTGGCCCTCGTCTCCGCCGCCGACCTGGAGCGACTCGAGGCGTTGCCGGACGAGGACGAGGAGCAGGTGATCAGCTCCGTCTCGTCGCTGCGGTCCACTTCGTCCCCGTCGTCGTCCGGCGCGGGTGAACGGCAGCGGTTCGGTATCGCCGCCGAGCACCGAGGGCCCAACGCGACGTAGGCGTACGAGTTGTGAGCGCGGGAAGGGCCGTACGCCCCCGTCCGCTACAGCGGAGGCGTACGGCTGTCTCTGGGGGCTATCGGTGTCTCTCTGTGCCGCCGGTCAGGTGACCGGCACCGTTTCCCTCGCCGTCGGCGCCTCGTCGCGCGCCGGAGCGGGGCGGCGGAGCGCGCCGAGCAGCACGGCCGTCAGGCCGAGCAGGGCCCAGGCGGCGAGGGTGACGGCCGGGCCCGTGACGCGCGCGCCGTCGAAGAAGGACACCGAGCGCAGCAGGGTGCCCCCGGCGCCCGGCGGCAGCAACTGGCCGATGAATCCGACCGGTTCGGGCAGCAGCCGCGGCGCGGACGTGACGCCGGAGAACGGGTTGCCGAGCAGCACCATCGTCAGCGCGCCGACCCCGATGCCCGCCGGGCCGAGGAGCGCGGCACACCCGGCGACGGCGGCGCCCACCGCGAGCGTCGAGAGCCCCAACACCCCTGCTTCCGCCCACCAGTTGCCCGTCAGCACGCCAAGCCAGCTGTGCGTCACGGCGGCGGCGACCGCGCCGACCACCGCGGCGGCCAGGACGAGCGAGCCCACGGCGCGGATGCCGCGCAGGCCGAGCATGGTCACGATCGCACCCGCCGCGACCCCCGCGATCGCCAGCGGCAGGACGCTCGCCCCGAGGGCGGCCCCCCGTGGGTCGTTCGCGGGCGCGGCCACCACATCGGTGGTGGTCACATCGGCCCCCTGTGGAGCCTGACCGGCCACCGCCTGCTCCAGGAGCTGGGCGACCACGGGGCTCGCCGCCGTGGCGGTCAGGAGTTTCATGCCCTGCGGTGTGACGACGACCGCTCCGTAGACGGCGCGGTCCTCGATGGCGGCACGGGCCGCGGCCTCATCGGCGTACCGATGGAGCTCGAACGCGCCCTCGCGCTCCTTGAGTTGGGACTGGAGAGGTGCTGTCGCCGCGGCGGGCCCCGCGACGCCGAGCGGCAGGTCGCGGGGGGCCGTCCGTGCGGCGGGCCAGGCGAAGGCCCACAGGGCGAGGGCCACGAGCGCGGAGACCAGGAGGGCCACCGCCACCATGCGGCGGCCCTGCGGAGGCGGCGGAGGCGGGGTGGTGACCGACGTGGACATGAGCTGAGCTCCTTCGGGTCTCGACCGTTAAAGAGAAGGATCGTTCGTTTTACGGGATGCCCTCACTGTGCTTCCGGGTGCCGCGCTTGTCAAGAATGAATGTTCGTTTTAGTTTTGACGGTATGGCCCGCGTATCCCAGGAGCACCTCGACGCACGCCGCCGCCAGATCATTGACGGCGCCGCCCTCTGTTTCGCCCGCAACGGCTTCCACGCCACATCGATGCAGGACGTGCTCAAGGAGGTCGGCCTCTCGGCCGGGGCGGTCTACCGTTACTTCCGGGGCAAGGAGGAGCTGATCGGGGCGATCGTCGGCGAGGTCCTCGAGTGGCTCCAGGCGAACTTCGAGGAGGCCGCCAAGGAGACCCCGCCGCCCCCGCCGGACGTGCTGATCGGCCGCACGCTGACCCATGTGCTCGGCCGGAAGCCGGGCATGCGGGAGGGGGAGACCTCGTACTTCCCGCGCCTCATCGTCCAGGTGTGGGCGGAGACCCTGCGCAACGAAGAGCTCGCCGCCGTGATGAACCAGGGGTACGCCAGGGTGCGAGTGGCCTGGGTGAAGATCGTCGAGGGGTATCAGGCGGCGGGCATGATGCGTGCCGACGTCCCGGCCGACCATGTCGCACGGGTGATGGTCGCCGCGGCCCAGGGCTTCGCCGCCCAGCTTGCGCTGTTCGACGAGGTTCCGGTCGAGGCGCTGCAGGACGGTCTGCGCGGCCTGATGAGTATGGGGCAGCCCGGCTGACGGTCATGGGGCGGTCAAGCGCTGGTTAACCTCGTTGAAACTCCGCCCAACTAGCCTGCGTCGCCACGCCGTCAGGGGATTTTGTATCCGTAGTGCGCAAGTATCGGCGTACTGCGTGCGCATTGCATCCATTTACTGCATGTGTGTTACATCTATACCCGTCGCGGTGGCCGCGGCAGCCGGACCCCGCACGGTCCGGTGTGAGAACTGTGAGGTGGGACGCGTGCAACTGACCCCGCACGAGCAGGAAAGACTGCTCATACATGTGGCCGCTGACGTGGCCGAGAAGCGAAGGGCGCGGGGACTGCGGCTCAACCACCCCGAGGCGGTCGCTCTCATCACGTCCCACATCCTCGAAGGGGCCCGCGACGGCCGCACCGTCGCCGAACTCATGTCGTCGGGGCGCAAGGTGCTCACGCGTGACGACGTCATGAGCGGCATCCCGGAGATGATCCACGACGTGCAGGTCGAGGCCACCTTCCCGGACGGCACCAAGCTCGTCACCGTCCACGACCCGATCGTCTGAGGGGGGCCGGTCACATGAGTCCCGCGCAGCCCGTGGTCCCCGGCGAGATCCTCTTCGCCGACGAGCCCGTCGCCTACAACGTAGGCCGCGACGTCACCTCTCTCACTGTCCTCAACGCCGCCGACCGCCCCGTCCAGGTCGGCTCCCACTACCACTTCGCCGAGGCCAACCCCGGCCTCGACTTCGATCGCGGCGCAGCGCACGGCAAGCGGCTCAACATCGCCGCGGGCACCGCCGTGCGCTTCGAGCCCGGAATCCCCGTCGACGTCGAACTCGTCCCCCTGGCCGGCCTGCGCATCGTGCCCGGACTGCGCGGCGAGACCGGAGGTGCCCTCGATGCCTGAGTTGTCCCGCCCCGCGTACGCCGATCTGTTCGGCCCCACCACGGGCGACCGGATCCGGCTCGCGGACACCGACCTCCTCGTCGAGATCGAGGAGGACCGCTCCGGCGGCCCCGGACTCTCCGGCGACGAGTCGGTGTTCGGCGGCGGCAAGGTCATCCGTGAGTCGATGGGGCAGTCCCGCACGACGCGTGCCGAAGGCGCCCCCGACACCGTCATCACCGGCGCCCTGATCATCGATCACTGGGGCATCGTCAAGGCCGACGTCGGCATACGCGACGGCCGTATCACCGGCATCGGCAAGTCCGGCAACCCCGACACGATGGACGGCGTACACCCGGATCTCGTCATCGGCCCGGAGACCGAGATCCTCTCGGGCAACGGCAAGATCCTCACCGCCGGCGGCATCGACACCCACATCCACTTCATCTCGCCGACCATCGTCGACGAGGCGCTCGCCTCCGGCATCACCACCCTCATCGGCGGCGGCACCGGACCGGCCGAGGGCAGCAAGGCGACCACGATCACCCCCGGTTCGTGGCACCTGGCCCGGATGTTCGCCGCGATGGAGGCGAGCCCCGTCAACATCGGCTTCCTCGGCAAGGGCAACACGGTCTCCAGCGCGTCGATGCACGCCCAACTGCGCGCCGGAGCCGTCAGCTTCAAGATCCACGAGGACTGGGGCGCGACGCCCGCCACCATCGACGCGTGCCTGAACGTCTGTGAGGACACCGGAGCGCAGCTCGCCGTCCACACCGACACGCTCAACGAAGCGGGCTTCGTCGGCGACACCTTCGACGCCGTGGCGGGCCGCACCCTGCACGCCTTCCACGTCGAGGGCGCCGGCGGCGGGCACGCCCCGGACATGATCACGGCGGTGTCCCTGCCCAACATGCTGCCGAGCTCCACCAACCCGACCCGGCCGCACACCGTCAACACCATCGAGGAACACCTCGACATGCTGATGGTCTGCCACCACCTCAACCCGGCGGTCCCCGAGGATCTGGCCTTCGCCGAGTCGCGGATCCGGCCCACCACCATCGGGGCCGAGGACATCCTGCACGACCTCGGCGCCATCTCGATCATGTCGTCGGACTCGCAGGCCATGGGCCGCATCGGCGAGGTCGTCATGCGTACCTGGCAGACCGCGCACGTGATGAAGCGACGGCGCGGCTTCCTGCCGGGGGACGTCCGGGCGGACAACCGGCGCGCGCGCCGCTACGTCGCCAAGTACACGATCAACCCGGCGGTCGCGCAGGGCGTCGACCACGAGATCGGCTCGGTCGAGAGCGGTAAGCTCGCCGACCTGGTGCTGTGGGACCCGGTGTTCTTCGGGGTCAAGCCGCTCCTTGTCATCAAGGGCGGGCAGATCGCGTACGCGCAGATGGGCGACGCCAACGCCTCCATCCCCACGCCACAGCCGGTCCTTCCGCGACCCATGTTCGGCGCCCGCGGGACAGCGCCGGGGCTGGGCTCCTTCAACTTCGTGACCCAGTCGGCGCTCGACGACGGGCTGCCCGAACGCCTCGGCCTGGCCAAGCAGTTCATGGCGATCCGCTCGACGCGCGGGCGCACGAAGGCGGACATGCGCGAGAACGACGCCCTGCCGAGGGTGGAGGTCGCGCCCGACAGCTTCGCCGTGACCATCGACGGCGAACTCGTCGAGCCGTCGCCGGCCGCCGAACTACCGCTCGCGCAGCGGTACTTCCTGTTCTGACGGGCGCCGCCATGTCCAGAGCAGCACTACTCGTCCTGGCCGACGGCCGGTTTCCCGCCGGAGGGCACGCGCACTCCGGCGGGGCCGAGGAAGCCGTCAAGGCCAGGCGCATCACCGGCGGAGCCGACCTGGAGGAGTTCTGCCGGGGGCGCCTGCACACCACAGGGCTCGTGTCCGCCGCGCTGGCCGCTGCCGCCGCGCTCGGCATCGACCCCCTTGAGCTGGACGGGGCCGCCGACGCGCGGACTCCGTCAGCCGCGCTGCGAGGTGCCGGGCGGCGGCTCGGGCGGCAGATGATGCGGGCCGCGCGGGCGGCGTGGCCCGATCCCTCGCTGGACCTGCTGGCCGCCGCCCGGCCCAAGGGGGCGCACCAGCCCGTCGTCCTCGGGCTCGCCGCCCGCGCGGCGGGTCTGGGGGCACAGGACGCCGCGTACTGCTCGGCGTACGAGAGCGTCAGCGGGCCCGCGACGGCGACCGTGCGGTTGCTGAGCCTCGACCCGTTCGACGCGACGGGTGTGCTGGCCCGCCTTGCGCCTGAGCTCGACCTCGTGGCTCGGGCCGCGGCGGACGCGGCGCGGTGCGCCCTTGTCGACGGGGTGGACGCGCTGCCCGCGGCTTCCGCTCCGCTGTTGGAGGTCGGGGCCGAGGCGCATGCGGCCTGGCCCGCGCGGCTGTTCGCGTCGTAGGGGCGGTTTTCTCTCCCCATACCCGCCCCTTCCCGAAACCGGGGCTCCGCCCCGGACCCCGCTCCTCAAACGCCGGAGGGGCTGTCCATCCGTGAACCATTGGAGTCGCACATGCATCTCGATCACTCCCACGACGCATCCGCCGCCGTGAGCGCCGACGCCCACCGTCCCGACGGACGCCGCCGCGCCCTGCGGATCGGGCTCGGCGGTCCCGTCGGATCCGGCAAGACCGCCACCGTCGCCGCACTCTGCAAGGAGCTGCGGGACGAGCGCTCGCTGGCCGTCGTCACGAACGACATCTACACCCGCGAGGACGCCGAGTTCCTGCTGCGCGAGGCCGTGCTCCCGCCCGAGCGGATCACCGCCGTGGAGACCGGCGCCTGCCCGCACACCGCGATCCGCGACGACATCTCCGCCAACCTGGAGGCCGTGGAGGACCTGGAGGACGAGGTCGGGCCCCTGGACCTGATCCTCGTCGAGTCCGGCGGTGACAACCTCACCGCCACCTTCTCGAAGGGGCTCGTCGACGCGCAGATCTTCGTCATCGACGTCGCGGGCGGCGACGACATCCCGCGCAAGGGCGGACCCGGCGTCAGCACCGCTGACCTCCTGGTCGTCAACAAGACCGACCTCGCCCCGCACGTCGGCTCCGACCTCGCCCGTATGGCCGCCGACGCCAAGGCCCAGCGCGCCGAACTGCCCGTCGTCTTCCAGTCGTTGAGGTCGGGCGAGGGCATCGCGCCCGTCGCCGCCTGGGTGCGCGCGCAGTACGCCGCCTGGACCGCGTCCGCATGACCGTGCACGCCATGGCGGCGTCGGGGGTGCGCGGCACCGCCCGCATCACCGCGCGAGGGAACGGGCGGGGCGGCACCGTCCTGCCCGTACTCGACGGGGAGGGGCCGCTGGCCCCGCGCCGCACCCGGTCGGCAGGGCCAGGCGCCCAGGTCACCCTCGTCGGAGCGATGAGCGGTCCTCTCGGCGGCGATCACCTCACCGTGGAGGCCGCCGCCCACGACGGCGCCCGGCTGCACATCGGCTCGGCCGCCGCCACGCTCGCCCTGCCGGGGCAGTCGAAGGAGGCGGCACGGTACGACGTGCGGCTCACCGTCGGTGACGGCGCGGAACTGCACTGGCTGCCCGAGCAGTTGATCTCCGTACGCGACAGTGATCTGCGCGTCACCACGCGTGCGGAGCTCGCCGGCCGCGCGAGCCTCGTGCTGCGGGAGGAGCAGGTGCTCGGGCGCACCGGCGAGGCCCCGGGGCGCCTCACCAGCCGCCTCACCGTGCGCCGAGCCGGTCGGCTCCTTCTCGATCAGGAGCTCTCCTGCGGGGCCGGCGCTCCCGGCGGATGGGACGGTCCGGCTGTCCTGGCGGGGCATCGCGCGATCGGGCAACTCGTCATCGTACGACCGGAGTTCGAGCGGAATCGTCCCGAGCCCGCCCTCCTGGGCGACGGCGCCGCGCTGACTCCGCTCGCCGGTCCCGCGGTGCTCGTCACCGCCGTAGCGCCCGACGCGCTGCGCATCCGCCGCACCCTTGACGCGGCGCTGCGCACACTCACGTGAACAGGGGCATAACCGCTCAGCGGAGTTCCCTGCACCGTCTATCGGATTGGTAAAGAAACACCTGCTCCGTCTGTCGCACTGAACCCGATGACCGACAGGATCCTCCTACTGTTCGAAAATCGACAGGTAAATCGACAGGGGGAGGAACCAGTTGAGACGCACCACAGCATTCGGCGCCGCGGGCACGCTCATCACGGGCTCGCTCATAGCGGGCGCGATCATGGCGCCCGTCGCCAATGCCGACGCCGGCCGGGGCAACGCCGGCGCTGACGCCAAGCGCACCAGCGCCGAGGCGCGCGGTGTCGCGCTCGCGGCGCAGCGTGCCGCGAAGACAGGCATCGACTGGCGGGCGTGCCCCGCCGACTGGGGCCTGGAGAAGGGCGTCATGTGCGGCTGGGTCACCGTCCCGGTCGACTACGCCAAGCCCAACGGCAAGAAGATCAAGCTCGCCGTCGACCGCATGGGCAGCACGGGGACGAAGAAGGAGCGCCAGGGCGCGCTCCTCTACAACCCCGGCGGCCCCGGCGGTTCCGGGCTCCGCTTCCCCAACCGCGTGGCCACCAAGGCCAAGCTCTGGGAGAAGACGGCGAAGGCCTACGACTTCGTGGGCTTCGACCCGCGCGGTGTGGGCCACTCGGCGCCCATCTCCTGTGTGGACCCGCAGGAGTTCGTCAAGGCCCCCAAGCTCGACCCGGTGCCGGACTCCGAGGCGGACAAGCGCGCCCAGCGCAAGCTCGCCGCCGAGTACGCGGCCGGCTGCGCGGAGCGCAGCGGCGACATGCTGCCGCACATGACGACGCCGAACACCGCACGTGACCTGGACGTCATCCGGGCCGCGCTCGGCGAGAAGAAGCTGAACTTCCTCGGCGTCTCCTACGGCACCTACCTCGGCGCCGTCTACGGGACGCTCTTCCCGTCGCACGTGCGCCGCATGGTCGTCGACTCGGTGGTCAACCCGTCGAAGGAGAAGATCTGGTACCAGGCCAACCTGGACCAGGACGTCGCCTTCGAGATCCGTCTCAAGGACTGGATGAAGTGGGTCGCCAAGTACGACGCGACCTTCCACCTCGGGGACACCGCCGCGAAGGTCGGCAAGAACTGGGACAAGCTGCGTGCCGCGGCGAAGAAGGAGCCGCTGGGCGGAGTCGTCGGCCCCGCCGAGCTCATCTCCTACTTCCAGAGCGCTCCGTACTACGACTCCGCCTGGGTGGAGATCGCGACGAACTTCAGCAAGTACGTCGCCGGTGACGCCAAGCCGCTGATCGAGGCAGCCAGCCCCGACCTGTCGGACACCGCGGGCAACATCGTCTCGGAGAACGGCAACGCCGTGTACACGGCCGTCGAGTGCGCGGACGCCAAGTGGCCCACCAGCTGGAAGAAGTGGGACCGCGACAACACCCGCATCCACCGCGACAACCCGTTCATGACGTGGTCCAACGCCTGGATGAACCTGCCCTGCGCGACCTGGAAGAGCAAGCAGCACGAGCCCGTCGAGGTCAAGACCGGCAAGGGCCTGCCGCCCGTGCTGATCGCGCAGTCGACCCGCGACGCCGCCACGCCGTACGAGGGTGCCGTCGAGCTGCACAAGCGGTTCAAGGGCTCGCGTCTGATCACGGAGAAGGACGCCGGCTCGCACGGCATCACGAACCTGGTCAACCCGTGCCTGAACGACCGTGTCGACACCTACCTGCTGACCGGCAAGGTGGACAGCAAGGACGTGACGTGCGCACCGCACGCCACGCCCAAGCCGTGACGGTCTGCCGCTAGGCATGTGAGCAAGGGGCGGCCGGGGAAACCCGGTCGCCCCTTCGCCGTGCCGCCCCTCGCCGTGCCGTCGCTATACCGCGTCCTGCGCGATGGCGGCCCGGCGCGGCTCGGCGATCGCTTCGTAGTCCGCGGTCCGCAGCGCAAGCGAGCGGTCCAGGCGCGCCGCGTTGAAGAACAGCTCGTCGTGGTCGAACAGCGCCGGATCCACGACCAGTTCGAGCTCGGGGTCGAAGGAGAACGGCAGGATCGTGCCGCTCACGCTGCCCGCGAGCCGCTCGGCCGCCTCCTGCGTGGCGAACCCCGCGTACGTCCCGCCGAGGAGTTGCTTGACGGCGTTCAGGTCGACGCGGCGGTCACCGGGCACGACCGCGAGCACGTAACGCTTCGTCTTCTTGCCGATCTTCACCATCACCACGATGCACTTGGCGGCCTGCTGGAGGGTGTTGCCCCGCAGCGCGCTCACCGCCTCCGTGGCGCCCTGCGCCTCGTGCTCGATGACGCGGTACGCCGCGCCCCGCTCGTCGAGCAGCCCGATCAGCTTGGTGTACAGGTTGTGTTCGCTCATGTGCAGGACCGTACGTCAGGTCGTCAACTCAGCGGCAGCCGGGGGAATTTCCGCTTTGCCGCGGCGGCGCGCTCGGCCTCCTCCGCCTTCACGACCGCGGCGTACTTGTCGACGTACTCCTGTCCGGAGAGCCCGAGGATGGCGTACATGATCTCGTCGGTGACCGCGCGCAGGACCGCCTTCTCGTTCTCCATGCCCGCGTAGCGCGAGAAGTCCAGCGGTGCGCCGAAGCGGATGGACACCTTCTGGAAGTTCGGCACCTTCTGGCCCGGCGGCTGGGCCTCGAACGTGCCGATCATCGCGCACGGGATCACCGGCACCTGTGCCTTGAGCGCCATGGCGGCGACGCCGACCTTCCCCTTGTAGAGGCGCCCGTCGTGCGAGCGCGTGCCCTCCGGATAGATGCCGAGCAGCTCCCCCTTGCGCAGCACTCCGAGGCCCTCGCGGATGGCGGCCTGGCCCGCCTCCTTGCCGGTGCGGTCCACCGGGATCTGCCCGGCGCTGTGGAAGAACGCGGCCGTGAGGCGGCCTCTGATCCCCGGCCCCGTGAAGTACTCGGCCTTGGCGAGGAAGGTGATCCGCCGCTTGATGATCGCGGGCATCAGGAAGTGGTCCGAGAACGACAGATGGTTGCCCGCCACGATCGCCGCACCGGTCTCCGGGATGTGCTCGAGCCCCTCGATGCGCGGCCGGAACATGAGCCGCAGCAGCGGCCCCAGGACGACGTACTTGAGCAGGTAGTAGAACACCCGTTGCTCCTTGACGTAGGTGGACCGGCCTGGGTGCTGCGTCGTCGCAGGTCACGGGTCCTCGCGCAGCGGTCAGTTTAGGTGTGCCACCCCGACGGGAGAAGGGAGCGATGCCGCCGACCGGGTCCTTCGGCCGATGGGCCGGGAGTTCGTCTGCCGACGAGGCACCCATCCGGGCCCCGCGCCGGACCCGTAGGGGTGACCGACCGGCGTGTCGCCCGGGTGCGCGGCGGGTGCGGGGGTGGCCTGGCCTCTCTCCGACGCAGCACGTCACCGTCCCAGGAGGTTCCCATGAGGTCTCGTCCCACATCCCGCCTGCGCCCGGTCGCGGCCACCGCCGCCGCGCTGATCTCCCTCGCCGTGGCCGCGCCGGCCCACGCGGCGGACGCGACGGCCCCCAAGCCGTCGAAGGGCGTCTTTCTCACCGTCACCGGGCAGGACAACGTCTGGGTCCGCGGGGTACTGCTCGACTGCGCGACCCAGCGGACCAAGCACCATCCGCACGCGATCGAGGCCTGCGCGGCCATCGACAAGGCACGCGGCGACTTCGACGCGCTGCCGGCGAAGTCGGGGATCTGCACCAAGCAGTACGCCCCGGTCACCGTGAGCGCGACGGGGACCCATCGCGGCAAGCCGGTCAGCTGGAGCAAGACGTACGGCAACGCCTGCGAGATGGAGCACTCGACGGGCGCCGTCTTCCGCTTCTGACCGAGTCCGGTTCTGACGGAGTCCGCTGTCGCGCGGCGCCCCTCAGGGGGTGCTGCGCGACAGCACCATCGCCAGCGTGCACATCCCGATGACGACCCAGCCGAACCACAGCCAGCCGTTGCTCCCGAGCGCGACCGTGTACGCGGTCACCGCGACCAAGCCTCCGATGGTGAATACACCCATCGTCTTCGTCGAATCAGGCATCGCCCTGCCTCCTCCCGGCAGCCCCGACGCCTCGACGCCAAGACCGCGGCCTGAGACCATCCTGACCCGCGATGCCCCTCCGCCGCTAGCGCCCGCGCGCGGCCAGTGAGGCCAGATAGGCGTTGTACGCCTCCAGCTCCTTGTCGCCGTCACGGTCCGCGGCCCGGTCCGTACGCCGTGCCTGACGTTGTTCGGAGCGGTACCACTGGAAGAGCAGCGCGAGCAGTACGAGCACCGAAGGCACCTCGCTGAACGCCCACGCGATGCCGCCCGCGGCGGTCTGATCAGCGAGGGCGTCGATGCCCAGGGACGAGGGCGGGTTCTTGTATGTGCCGACCATCGGCTCGGATGCCATCATGAGCGCGATGCCGAAGAACGCGTGGAAGGGCATGCCCGCGAAGAGCTCCAGCATCCGCATGATGTAGCCGGGTCGGTGCGGCCCCGGGTCGACGCCCATGATCGGCCAGAAGAAGACCAGGCCGACGGCGAGGAAGTGCACCATCATCCCGATGTGGCCGACCTTGGACCCCATCAGGGTGTCGAAGATCGGGGTGAAGTACAGCGCGTACAGGCTCGCGATGAAGAGCGGGATGGTGAACGCGGGGTGCGTGATGATCTTCATGTAGCGGCTCTGCAGGATCCACAGCAGCCACTCACGCGGGCCCTTGTGTCCGCGGGCCGCGACCGGTAGCGCACGCAGAGCGAGGGTGATCGGGGCGCCCATCAGGATCAGGATCGGCGAGAGCATGCTGATGACCATGTGCTGCACCATGTGCACGCTGAACATGACCATGCCGTAGTCGTTCAGCTTGGTGCACATCACGAGCAGGATGGTCAGCACGCCCGCCACGAAGGAGATGCTGCGGCCGATCTGCCACTTGTCACCGCGTCGTACGAGCCGGACCACACCCCACCCGTAGAGGGCGAGGGCCACCAGGCAGCCGATGAGGAAGAAGGGGTCGGCCGAGAGCTCGAGCCCGCGCCCCAGCGTGAACGGCGGCAGATCCATGTTCATGCCGTGCCCGCTGTGATCCATCCACTGGCTCCTGATTCGTGCGGTTGTGCGCTGTGTGTCCGCACCAGACTAGAACGGCCCCCGGACGCCGATGCGTCCGGGGGCCGTTCGAAAAGACGTGGTTTCTACAACACGCACTCCGCCTCGGCGTACCGCTCGTCCGGCACCGTCTTCAGCGTCTCGACGGCCTCGGCGAGCGGGACCATGGTGATGTCCGTGCCACGCAGCGCCGTCATCTTGCCGAACTCGCCGCGGTGCACGGCCTCCACGGCGTGCCAGCCGAAGCGGGTGGCGAGCACGCGGTCGTACGCGGTGGGGGTGCCGCCCCGCTGGACGTGCCCGAGGATCACCGGGCGCGCCTCCTTGCCCAGGCGCTGCTCCAGTTCGCCGGAGAGCCGCGTGGCGATGCCCGCGAAGCGCTCGTGGCCGTACATGTCCTTGGTGCCCTCGTCGAACTCCATCGTGCCCGCACGGGGCTTGGCGCCCTCGGCGGCCACGACGATCGCGAACTTCTTGCCCGCGGAGAACCGTTCGCCGACCTTTTGCGCCAGTTCCTCGATGTCGAAGGGCCGCTCCGGCACGACGATCGCGTGCGCGCCCGCGGCCATGCCCGAGTGCAGGGCGATCCAGCCGGTGTGCCGGCCCATGACCTCGACGATCAGGACCCGCTGGTGCGACTCGGCTGTCGTCTTGAGGCGGTCGAGTGCTTCGGTCGCCACGCCGACCGCTGTGTCGAAGCCGAACGTCACGTCGGTGACCGCGATGTCGTTGTCGATCGTCTTGGGCACCCCGACGATCGGCAGACCGGCGTCCGACAGGAGCCGGGCCGCCTTCAGCGTGCCTTCGCCACCGATCGGGATGACCGCGTCGAGGCCCAGGTCGGCGAGGTGGCCCTTGGCTCGCTCGACGCCGTCGCGCAGATGCGCGGGCTGGACCCGCGATGAGCCGAGAATCGTTCCGCCACGGGCCAGGATGCCGCCCACCGCGTCCAGGTCGAGCTTGCGGTAGTCGCATTCGAGCAGTCCACGCCAGCCGTCGTGGAAGCCGATGACCTCGTCACCGTGGTCGACGACGGCACGGTGCACGACCGAGCGGATGACGGCGTTGAGACCGGGGCAGTCGCCGCCGGAGGTGAGGACACCAATGCGCATAGCCCGCCAACGTCTTTCATAAAGAGGGGCCCTTTGCTACGTGGGCCGAAGTCCGGACCACGTCGTCCGGCGGGAACCCCGCCACCCTATAGGCGTGAGGGGGCGGGGCCGCACCGGGCGTCCGACTGCTGGACGGTGCCGCTCACCTGTGCGGGCGGGGCTTCAGGCGGGCTGCTGCGCCGCGTTCATGCGCTCGGCGCGCAGCGCCTCGTACCAGCGGTCGTCCGTCGGCGGCAGCGCGTTCACGTCGAGGGCCAGCTTCAGGAGCAGGTCCGCGATCAGCGGGTTGCGGGCGAGGACGGGGCCGTGCATGTACGTGCCGAAGACGGTGCCGTTGTAGGCGCCCTCGGTGCCGTCACCCGTGCCGTTGCCCCGGCCCAGCGAGACGCGGGCGAAGGGGCGCGCGGAGGGGCCGATGTGCGTGATGCCCTGGTGGTTCTCGAAGCCGGTCAGCGGGGGCAGGCCCAGCTGCGGGTCGATGTCGCCCAGGACGTCGCCGACGCAGCGGTCGCCCTCGCCGCGGGTGGAGATCACGTCGAGCAGGCCGAGGCCCGGCTCGCGCTGGCCGAGGTCGTTGATGAACTCGTTGCCCAGGATCTGGTAGCCCGCGCAGACCGAGAAGACGATCGCGCCGTTGCCCACGGCACGCTGCAGACCGCCGTCGCGGCGCAGGCGCTCGGCGGCCAGACGCTGCGGGCGGTCCTCGCCGCCGCCGATCAGGTAGATGTCGCCGGAGGTGGGCACCGGCTGGTCGCTGCGCACGTCGTAGCGCTCGACCTGGAGGCCGCGCTGGTGGGCGCGGCGCTCCACGACCAGGGCGTTGCCCTGGTCTCCGTACGTGCTCAGCAGGTCGGGGTAGACCCACACCAGCCGCAGGCTGTTGTCGCTCATGCTCATTCGTCCCTACGAGGGTCTAGAGGGTCCGGTGGGGTCAGTTGCCGACGCGGCGGCGCAGGTCCTGGAACGCGGTGTAGTTCGCGATCGTCTCGATCCGTCCGGGCGGCGCGAGCTGCACGGCCTCGTCGAGTGACTCGCAGACCCGGAAGTCAAGGCCCGCGACCTCAAGACGCACGGCGAGGTCCAGCTTGCGGTCGCCGAGCACGAAGATCGGGTGTCCGGCAAGACGCGTGTAGTCGACGTCCCACAGCCAGGAGGTGTCGGTGCCGTCGGCGCCACGGGCGTTCACGGAGAGCACCACCGGGGTGGGCGGCGGGTCGATCAGCGAGAACGTCTCGAGCCAGCCCGCGGGGTTCTTCGCGAGGAGAAGGCGCAGGTCGCGGCCCTGGAACTGCACGACGTCATAGCGTCCGGCGACGGCCTGCACCTGGTACATCCGCTCCAGGGCGACCTGCGGCGGTACGCCGAAGACGGCGGCGACGGCGGCCGACGTGGTCGCGTTCGCCTTGTTCGCGCGGCCCGGCAGCTGCAGATGGATCGGCCAGGCCGAGCCGTGCGGGTCCAGGACGTGGTCGCCGGAGAGCACCCAGCTCGGCGCGGGGCGCCGGAAGCCGCACTCGCCGCAGAACCAGTCGTCGCCGGGACGCTGCATGACACCGCCGCAGGAGGGGCACGACCAGGCGTCGTCCTTCCACTCCTGGCCCGCGGCCACCCACACGACGTTCGGCGACGAGGACGCGGCCCAGACGACCAGCGGGTCGTCCGCGTTCGCGATCACGACCGCCTTGGATCCCGCGAGGCCCTCGCGCCAGTTCTCCGCCATCATGCGGGTCTCGGCGGCGCGGTCCAGCTGGTCGCGCGAGAGGTTGAGCAGCGCGATCGCCTTCGGCTCCACGTCACGGGCGACTCCGGCGAGGTACTTCTCGTCGACCTCGATCACGCCGAACCTGGCGTCCGAGCCGCCCGCGAGGGCCGAGGTGATTCCCGCCGGCATGTTCGCGCCCAGCGCGTTCGACACCACGGGCCCGCTTGCGCGCAGCGCCTCGGCGAGCAGCCGGGTCGTGGTCGTCTTGCCGTTCGTGGCGGAGACGAGCACCACGTCCAGGTGCGTGGCAAGACGCCCGAGCAGGTCGGGGTCGAGCTTGAGTGAGACGCGGCCGCCGATCACCGATCCGCTGCCGCGGCCCGCCGCGCGCGACACCGCCGCGGCCGCCTTGCCCGCCGTCACGGCCAGCTTGGCCCGCGGCGACAGCGGGTCCGTGTTGCCTGCCATCAGTTCTGGATCCTCCTTGCGTACGGCGCCGCGTCTGCCCCCGGCAACGCGATGAACCTCAGCCTATCGAGATCCACTGACTAGCCCGAACCGCGGCACCACCCCGACCCCGGGGCTTTCCAAGGACCGTACCCTTGCGGCCATGCGACACGGCTCGATCCCGGGCGCCTCAGGGCGCGTACGACCCCTGACCCTGCTCGGTGACGCCGTGCTGCACAAGCCGTGCGAGGAGGTCACCGACTTCGGACCCGAACTGGCGCGGCTCATCGAGGACATGTACGCCACGATGTACGCCGCCCAGGGCGTGGGACTGGCAGCCAACCAGGTCGGCGTGAATCAGCGGGTCTTCGTGTACGACTGCCCGGACGACGACGATGTGCGTCATCTCGGGTATGTGGTGAACCCGCGCCTCGTCGAGGTGGACGGGGTCAGCGTGCGCGGGCCCGAGGGCTGTCTCTCGCTGCCGGGCCTCGAAGCGAGCACCCCGCGCTTCGACCACGCGGTGGTGGAGGGCGTGGACAAGCTCGGTGAGCCGGTGCGGGTGCACGGGACGGGCTGGTTCGCGCGCTGTCTGCAGCACGAGTGCGACCACCTGGAGGGCGGCGTCTACACCGATCACGTCACGGGCTGGCGGCGGCGCAGGGTTCTGCGGGCCGCCGCCAAGGCGCCCTGGAGCAGCTGACCTTCGGCGGCCCGTAGGTCCTCAGAAGCCGGGGCCGCCGACGCGGTCGCCCGCCGCGGCGAGCCGTCCCCAGAGCAGATCGGCCAGGCTGCTCACCAATTCCGCGCGCGAGCACGGCCGTTCGCCGAGCCACCAGTCTCCGGCCGCGTGCATCATGCCGACGATGCCGTGCCCCCACACCCGCGCGAGCTGTGCGCTGCCGGGACCGAGGTCGATCCGCTCCTCGATGACCTGCGCGAGCTCCTCGCCCATCCGGCGAAGGACCGGGGCGGAGTGCAGGCCCACGTCGAAGCCCTGTTCGCCGGGGGCGGCGGCGTCCGAGGGGTGCATCAGGAAGCGGTAGACCTGCGGGCGCGCCTCGATCGCCGCGAGGTACGTGTCCAGCGTCCGCTCGACGCGCTCCCTGCGCTCGGCCGGGGCGTCCAGGGCAGCGCGCAGGGATTCCAGGAGTGCGTCCGTGTGCCGCTTGGCGAGCGCGGCGTACAGTCCGCCCTTGTCGCCGAAGTGCCGGTAGAGGATCGGCTTGGTGATCCCGGCCTCGGCGGCGATGGCGTTCATCGACGCGCCGGGTCCGTCGCGCAGGACCACTCGGTCGGCGGCCTCCAGCAACTCGCGCCGCCGGCGCTCGGCAGACCGCTGCTGATCGGTCTGCGGTGTGGTGGTCTCCATAGCGCTTCTCTCCCCGCCCGTGCGATTGCGTGACGCACGCGCAACGTAACACCCCGCGCGCGGGGGCCATCGAACGGGCGGTCGGGAGTTGACATCGGCTACCGGCCGGTAACAGACTCCAGTTACCGCAAGTAACGTACGTCTTCACCGCAGGTCCTGGAGGGGTCATGGCCGAGTTCACCATGGAGCTCAACGACGAACAGAAGGAGGTCCGGGACTGGCTCCACGGGTTCGCCGCTGATGTGATCCGTCCGGCGGCCGCCGAGTGGGACGAGCGTGAAGAGACCCCGTGGCCCATCATCCAGGAGGCCTCGAAGCTGGGGATCTACTCACTGGACTTCTACGCCCAGCAGTTCTTCGACCCCACGGGCCTGGGCATTCCGATGGCCACCGAGGAGATCTTCTGGGGTGACGCGGGCATCGGCCTGTCCATCATGGGCACGGGCCTGGCCGCCGTCGGCGTCCTCGCCAACGGCACCGAGGAGCAGATCGGCACCTGGATCCCGCAGATGTACGGCGACGTGAACGACGTAAAGGTCGCCGCCTTCTGCTCCTCCGAGCCCGACGCGGGCTCGGACGTGGCGTCGATGCGCACCCGCGCCGTCTACGACGCGGCCAAGGACGAGTGGGTCCTCAACGGCACCAAGACCTGGGCGACCAACGGCGGCATAGCCAACGTCCACGTCGTCGTCGCGGTCGTCGACGCCGAGCTCGGCTCCAAGGGCCACGCCTCCTTCATCGTCCCGCCGAACACCCCCGGCCTCTCCCAGGGCCAGAAGTTCAAGAAGCACGGCATCCGCGCCTCGCACACCGCCGAGGTCGTCCTGGAGGACGTGCGCGTTCCCGGCCACTGCCTGCTCGGCGGCAAGGAGAAGCTCGACGAGCGCCTCGCCCGCGCCCGTGAGCGCGCCAAGACCGGCGGCGAGCGCGTGAAGAACGCCGCGATGGCCACCTTCGAGGCGTCCCGCCCGGCGGTCGGCGCCATGGCCGTGGGCACGGCGCGTGCCGCGTACGAAGAGGCACTGGAGTACGCCAAGACGCGTACGCAGTTCGGTCGCCCGATCATCGACAACCAGGGCGTCGCCTTCCAGCTGGCCGACATGGCTACGCAGATCGACGCAGCCCGTCTGCTCGTCTGGCGCGCCTCGTGGATGGCGAGCACGGGCAAGAAGTTCGAGTCGGCCGAGGGCTCCATGTCCAAGCTGTACGCGAGCGAGGTCGCCAAGAAGGTCACCGCGCAGGCGGTGCAGATCCTCGGCGGCAACGGCTTCACGCGTGAGTACCCGGTGGAGCGCATGCACCGTGACGCCGCGATCTACACGATCTTCGAGGGCACGAGCGAGATCCAGCGTCTGGTGATCGCTCGTACGTTGTCGGGGATGCCGATCCGCTAGTAAGCCGTCCGCTGGAACGCAATCCGCGTGCCAGTGCGCACACCATCCGCCCCTGTCGCTTCTCTGCGGCAGGGGCGGTCTGCGTGTGTGGCCTGTGTCGGCTCACGTGTCGGCTCACGTGTCGGCTCACGGCACCGGGGGAGATAGGCAGGAAGAGTTGCAAGTTTACCTGTCTATCTCGTACGGTCGAGAACATGAGCGCACCCTCCGACGACCCCACCCCCGAGCAGATCGCCGCCGATCTGTCGAACGTCGTCCGGCGGCTCGTGCGGCGCCTGCGCGGCGTGACACCGGCGACCGGACTCAGCCCCTCGCAGCGTTCCGTGCTCGCCCGCCTCGACCACGCGGGCCCCGCCACCACGGCGGGCCTCGCCCGCGAGGAGTTCGTCCGCCCCCAGTCCATGCGCCTGACCGTGGGCGCGCTCGAGGACATGGGGCTCGTCGAGCGCACTCCCGATCCCGACGACGGGCGGCAGTCCGTCGTCTCCGTGACCGATCAGGGGCGTCGCACCCTCACCGAGATGCGGGCCGCCAAGCACGACTGGCTCTCGACGGCCCTCGCCGACGGACTCGACCCGGCCGAGCGCCGCCAACTGGCCGATGCCATCGTGCTGTTGGAGCGGCTGGTGCAGAAGTGAGGACAGACCCGGACGCCCCGGCCCGCCCGGCGGCGGGCGAGCGTCCCGCCTTGGGGGCCAGGCTCACCGCTCCCCTCCTCCTCGGCTCGCTGCTCAACCCGCTCAACACCACGATGATCTCCACCGCCCTTGTGGCGATCGGCCACGGCGGACGGGCCACGGGCCGCAGACGCGAAGGGCGGCGGGGCCGGCGCACTCGACCCGCTCGGGATACTGCTCTTCAGCTCCGCGCTGACCTGCCTCGTCGTCTTCCTGCTCGACCTGGCGCACCCCACCGCGGGGCTGCAGCGCACGGCACAGTACATCGGCGCCATCGCGGCGTCCGGCCTGATCGGTCTCGCCTACGGGCAGCGGGCCGACGACGCCGGGCCGCACCTCATGGCCGCGGTCGGCACCGTCCTGGCGCTCGCCCTGGTCGCCCTGACCCTCGCGGACCGGGCCCTGCGCGCCCGCCCCTGACCGACTCCCAAGCCCCGCCCACGCAAGAAACACTCAAGAAGCAGGCAAGAAAGAGGTCCGCACCATGACCGCCACCGCCCTTGACGCCACCACGGCCCTCGTCCTCGTCGACCTCCAGAAGGGCATCACCGCCCTTCCCACGGCCCACTCCTCGGGGAAGGTCGTCGAGCGGTCCGCCCGCCTCGCCGACGCCTTCCGCGCACACGGCCTGCCCGTCGTCCTGGTCCGGGTCACCGGCGGCGCACCCGGGCGCACCGAAGGGCCCGCCCGCGGCAGCGACGTACCCGCCGACTGGGCGGACCTGGTCCCCGAACTCGGCCGCCAGGACGGCGACATCGTCGTCACCAAGCAGCAGTGGGGCGCCTTCTACGGCACCGACCTCGACCTCCAGCTGCGCCGCCGCGGCGTCACCCAGGTCGTGGTCGCCGGCATCGCGACGAGCATCGGTGTCGAATCGACGGCCCGCGCGGCGCACGAGCACGGTTACCACGTCACCATCGCCGTCGACGCCGTGACCGACATGGACGCCGACGCGCACCGCAACAGCCTCGAGAAGATCTTCCCGAGGCTCGGTGAGACGGACACGGCGGAGGCGATCGCGAAGCTGTTGCCGACCGCCGTCTGACCCGGGTCGCTCACGTCGCTACGGCTGATACACGTACGGCGTCGTCACGCTCAGCGGCACGAATCCCAGGCGCCGCAGGATCGGGCGGCTGTCGTCGGAGGCGTCCACCTGGAGATAGCGGTAGCCGCGTTCGGCGGCGATACGGACGCGGTGGGCGATCAGGGCGCGGTAGATGCCCTTGCCCCGCCACTCGGGTGCGGTGCCGCCGCCCCAGAGACCGGCGAAGTCGGTGCCGGGGCAGAACTCCATCCGGGCCGAGCTCACCGGGATTTCGCCCGCCATCGCGACCACCGCGACGACGGTGTCCGGGGTCTCCGTCAGCTGGGTGAGGACCCGCTTGGCGAGGCGCTCGCTGAGTCCTGAACCGTCCTCGCCGAACGCCACCTCGTGGGCGTCCGCCATCAGCCGCACGCCGGACGCGTCCGTCACCGGCAGCAGCCGTACACCGTCGGGCAGTTCGGGCTCCGCCGGCAGGTCGGCGACCTCGGCCACCATCACGGTCTCCGGCGGTTCGGGGACGAAGCCCGCCGCCCGCAGGCGGTCGGCGAGGTCGGCCGGGCGGTCGTGGGAGTGCAGCTTCCACTCGAACTCGCGCCCCAGAGACGTGAAGTACCGCACCTGCTCGGCGATGACGGCGTCCACCGCGGCCGCGTCGGCGTCCGCGATATCCGCCCAGTGGACGCCGTTCCAGTCGTGTTCCGCGCCGATCTGCCGGACGACGGCCCCGGCGCGCTCGACCCGCGCGTCAGGGCTGTCCGTCCGCGCGTCGCGCCGGATCTGCCGGTCGTACGCCGCCAATACCGTTTCGTGATTCATGCGGGCACTTCACCAGCGGTGGCGCGGCGCGACAACCGAATTTCCGCGGGGCCGGGGGTCACGTACGCGAGCCGATGGCCACCGGGGGTGGGGTACCCCTGGTCACGCTTGCCAGTGGCAGCGCAGCGCCGCGGTGGCGAAGCCGGGTCCGAAGGCGACCATGACGCCGCGGGCGCCGTCGGCCGGGGGCGCGGCTGTGTGGACGCGCTCAAGCACCCGGAAAACGCTGGCTGCACCCATGTTGCCTTCATCGACGAGGGTGGCCAAGGAGTGGCGGGTCTCGTTGGCTTCGAGGCCGAGTATCTGCGCGGTGTCAGCGATGATGCGATGGCTGCCGGGGTGGATCACTGCGAAATCGACAGGCTGCGGCCCGAGCCAGTCGGTGAGGGCCGGGAGGGTTTCGGCAACAGTGGACGGAGCTTGCTTGGTGGAGTCGAAATGCATGCCGCTCGCGTCGAGTCGACCCCTGTACCGGTCGAGGCTGTCGGGCAGTACGTGCTCGAAGGTGTCCGCAATCGCCAGTCCGGAACTCAATGGAGTGCCGGACACCACCGCGGCGGCTGCGGCATCGGCGAACAACGCTTTGTAGATCATCGATTCGATGGTGGTGGCGGAGTGGTTGTAGGAGGTGGAGAGAACTTCCGCCGCCACAACCAGCACCTTGCTGTCCGGCCGGGTGGCGACGAGATCCGAGGCGCGGATGAGGCTCTGGACGCCGCCGGCACAGGCAACGGTCGTCAGTGCGACCCGGCGTACGGTTGGTCGCAGACCGAGCCGGGCGATGAGGTGGACGTCGAGGTTGGGCACGGCCCAGCCGGTGGAGTGCGTCGTGACAATCGCGTCGATGTCTCCTGCGGCCAGGCCTGCCGCACCGAGGGCCTTCACGGCGGCCTGTTCGGACAGGGAGACGGCATCGTCGAATGCGGCCTGAGTGCGCTCGTGGACATCTGCGGAGCCGGAGACCGTAGGGGAGCTCAGAGGGCGGGTGAAGTGACGAGTCTTTACGCCGCAGTTGCTGATGACACGCAGGATCGCAGCAAGCCGCGGGTGATCGCGATGGTGGGCGCGTATGTCGTCAGCGATCTCGTCGGTGGTGACCTTGTGGGGCCCGAACACGGTTCTGGGGCTGGAGACGAAGGAAGGCACGATTGCTCCCACGGGGCTAGGGCGGGCGGGTGCCGTTCAACGTACTTGACGAGGCTGAATCTGTACCCTATCCACGGTCGCGAGGTGCGCGGCAGCAGACGGGTCGTCAGTCGGCTCGCAGTACTCGCGCGCGTGTGTGGTTGCGCTGTGCTCCTGCCTTGAATATGAGGATGAACAAGCGTGAACCGGGCGCCGCCATGGGCTGTGCCGCACAGATCGACACCCAGCCCGGCCCCTGTTGGGCGTGCCTCAGGGGGCGTTCGTGCCCGTCAGGATGGATCAGTGCGCCGTCGGTCTCGTAAAGGGGGGCCATCTCTGGATCTGTGAGGACCTCCTTCTCGATCTGGCGGAGAATCTCGTCGTCCGGTCGCGAGGTGAGAGCGGCGCGAAGCTGCGGCAGGACCATCGGTGCCCACGAGTTGCGCCAGTCTGTCAGTGATTCCCGGCCAATGCGGTCAAGGAGCATCCACCGCATGGTGTTGGTCGGCACGTTGCCTTGAGAGAACAGTGAGGCGAAGGCATCGTTGTGCGCGAGCAACTCCCAAGAGGCATCGGTGACGTAGGCCATGTGCCTGATGCCGTCCACGGCCTCCCGCCACACGCCGGCGATCTCCTTGCCGGATGACGAGTACAGCGGCCCCGGCGGATCCTGCAGCAGCGCGAAGCGGTTGAGGGACACCCACTCCTGCTCATTGAGCCCGAAAAGTCGCGCGACATCCCGCAGCAGCGAGGTAGGCGGATTCGGATAACTCCCCGACTCCAGACGGTGATACGTCCCGATGGCCCGGTGCAAGAGCTGGTCGACCTGGTGCTGCGAGAGGCCGCGGGCCCGTCGCCCCTGGCCCGTTGGGCGGCTGAAGCCGTGTGATTCAGGGGCAATGAGGGCGCGTCGTTCGCGGAGCAGAGCGCGGAGCGCCGTCTTGTTCATGGTGGGTAATCCCTCTTGGTGCCAGCCGAGTTGAGCATCAGCAGTCTAAATATTCACACCAGCTTTGGTAGTAAAGATTGCCCGAAGAAAAACGATCAGTCGATGCGGCATCATGGACGGAGCGGGACCACCGACCTGCGAGTTCCAACGTCGGTGGGCACGCGGACACAACTGTGGGGCATCTTGACCGGGGAGCTTGAAATTGGCTGAAATTCCTCGGCGTTGGGTACCCCCTGGGCCCACGGGGCCGCTGCGGGAAGAGTATGGATCGGTTGTTCGTATTCCGATGCGTGTGGTCGGAAACGTCGCACTCGGGACGTACGACGCATGACTTCCCGGATCGGTTCCTGGGCACACTGGCTGCGGCCGGTGCCGTCACTCGCCATTACGTAGCGGCCACGGTACCGGCCGCCCGCGGTTGTCCCCGGGCGAGCCCCTCATCCTGCGGGAAGCTGCTCCTCGGCCCGCGCCAGGATCTCCGTCACACGCAATCCGAACCGCACGTCACAGGAGTGCGGCCGCCCCGATCGCGCCGCATCGACGAGCGCGTCGACCGCCGAGCGGAACGCGTCGAGGGCCCCGCCTCCCGACGGCATCAGAGCCGTCCCCGCCTCGCCCCGCAGCTCCACCGTCACCCCCGAAGCCTTCGCCGGCGTGGTCAGGCTGAGCGCCGCCGTGCTCGACGCCCCGCCGCTGTGCCGCAGGATCAGATGGACCAGGTCCGCCTGACCTGCCACGGCCGTCACATCGGTGACATCCCCGAGCACCGGCATCAGGACGGACAGGGCGTGCGGGCCCACGTCCCACAGGCCGCCCCGCCGCGCCCGCCACGGCGAGGAGAACGGGCTCGTCCCGTCCGGTGAGTAGAACGAGCTGTACCAGTCGGCGCGCCCCGCGAACCAGCCCTCCGTGACCGACTGCTCCGCCACCCAGGCCGACGTCGGCCCCGCGAAACGCAGCGTGAAGAAGACGACGGACGCCACCTGGGCGGCTTCGGCCGCCGCGGCGATGTCGCGTGCCGCGGCCACCGTCGTCGCCACCGGCTTGTCCAGGAGCAGATGACAGCCCGCCGCGGCGGCCCGCGCCGCCAGCGGTGCCTGGACGTCCGGCGGCACGGCGAACGCCACGGCGTCGCTCGCCGCGAACAGCTCGTCCACGTCCCCGTACGCCGTCGTGGCGTGCGCGGAGGCCAGCGCGGCCGTCGCGTCGGGCCTGCGCCCCCATACGCCGCCGAACTCCACGTCCGGGTGCGCCGCGAGCGCCGGAGCGTGCGTGGACGAAGCCCAGGGGCCCGTGCCGACCAGTCCAATTCGCAGTCTCTTCATGTGCGGCATTATGGCTGAGTCCATACCGGTCGATGATGGCGACGGCCAGTGCCCGCAAGGTGGTTGGCCACTCTTCGCTGTCGTCTCCGAGGGGCGGGTGGCTTGATCTCGTATCCGAACTCGGCAGTAGTGAAAGCCCATTCACCCGCTATGGTGAATTCTCATTCACTTCGCTTCGATCTCATTCACTTCTCTGCACTTCGTGCCCGCGCTGGAGTGATCATGAAGTTCGCCCCGATATCTTCCGCAGATAGCGCAGGCATATGCGCCCGACTGACGGTTCCGGTCCTGGCCTTCGGCGGCATTCTCATGGCGGTCACGCAGACGGTGGTCGTGCCGCTGCTCCCCGATCTGCCGCGCCTGACGGGGAGTTCACCGGGCGCGGTGTCCTGGCTGGTCACCGCCACCCTGCTGGCCGGCGCCGTGCTCACGCCCGTGCTCGGCCGGGCGGGCGACATGTACGGCAAGCGGCGGGTGCTGCTCACCGCGCTCGCCCTGATGACCGCGGGCTCCACGCTGTGCGCGCTCACCTCCGACATCCGGCTGCTGATCGCGGCCCGAGCGCTGCAGGGCGCGGCGGCAGCCGTCGTACCGCTGTCCATCAGCATCCTGCGGGACGAACTCCCGCCGGAGCGCACCGGTTCGGCGGTGGCCCTGATGAGCTCGACGGTGGGGATCGGGGCGGCGCTCGGCCTGCCGCTCGCCGCGCTGATCGTGCAGTACGCGGACTGGCACGCCATGTTCTGGGCCACGAGCGCGCTTGGCGCCATCGGTCTTGCCCTCGCCTGGCTGACCGTACGCGAGTCGCCGGTCCGCTCGCCGGGGCGCTTCGACACGTGGGGTGCGCTGGGTCTCGCCGCCGGCCTTGTCTGTCTGCTGCTCGCGGTGTCGCAGGGCGGGCAGTGGGGGTGGGGCAGTGCGCCCGTACTCGGCCTGTTCGCCGGAGCGTTCGCCGTCCTGGCCGTGTGGTGCAGGCAGCAACTCCGGTCGAAGCAGCCGCTGGTGGACCTGCGCCTCGCGTTAGGGCGGCGCGTGGCGCTGCCGCATGTGGCGGCGCTCCTCGCCGGGTTCGCCTTCTACGCCAACTCGTTGGTGACCGCCCAGCTCGTGCAGGCGCCCGTCGCGAGCGGCTACGGACTCGGCCTCTCGATCGTGGCGACGGGTCTCTGTCTGCTCCCCAACGGCCTGATCATGCTGGTGCTCTCGCCCGTATCGGCCCGCGTCTCCACCGCGTACGGCGCCCGCGTGACGCTGGCCGTCGGGGCGGCCGTCATCGCGCTCGGCTATGTCGTACGCATCGTCGACAGCCGTCACCTGTGGGCGATCGTCCTGGGGGCGGCCGTGGTCTCGGTGGGTACGACGTTCGCGTACTCGGCCCTGCCCACCCTGATCCTGCGGGCGGTGCCCCTCGCCCAAACCGCTTCGGCGAGCGGAGTGAACGTCCTGATGCGCACCATCGGGCAGAGCGTGTGCAGCGCGGCGGTCGCCGCGGTGCTCGTCCGGCACACCGCCACGCTCGACGGGGTGCGGGTGCCGACCCTGCTCGGCTATCACGTGGCCTTCGCCATGGCCGGAACCATCGCACTCGTCGCCTGCGCGGCGGCCCTCGCCATACCCTCGGACCCGTCACCGGACAGCCCGGAGCGGACCGCCGGGCGGCCAGGACCCATGCAGGAGACGGCCCTGGAAGGAAGAAGCTGACGCCTTGAACACCCCTGACGCCACGACCACTTCGGCCTCCGGCGCGGCATCGGAACCCGAGCCGCGTGCCACCGGACCCGAGCGGCCCGCCACCGGACCCGAGCCGCGCGGCACCGGTCCCGCGCCATGTGCCACCGGACCCGCGCGCCGCGACGCCGAGGCGACGAAAGCCGCCATCATCCGCGCCGCCCGTTACCTCCTCGCCCGGCACGCGCACGCCGACATCACGCTCAAGGCCGTGGCCGAACGGGCCGGCGTGAGCGCGCCGTTGATCCTCAAGTACTTCGGCAACAAGGACGCGCTCTTCGCCCGCGTCATGTCCTTCGAGGCCGACGTCGAGGCCCTGCTCGACGCGCCCCTTCCCGCACTGGGCCACCACATGGTGCACCACCTGCTGACCGGCCAGGCCCAGCACGGCGCCGACCCCATCCTGCGGATCGTCTTCGCCCCGCTCCACCGCGAAGAGGGGGACACCCTGCGCACCAACTTCCGTACGCAGGTGGTGGATCGCCTCGGCGAGCGCCTCGAAGGGCCGGACGCGGGCGTCCGTGCCGAGCTCGCGGTGGGCACCCTGCTCGGGCTCGGCGTGATGTACGGAATAGCCCGCGGACCGCACTTACGCGGCACGGCGATCGCCGAGATCGCCGAGCGGTACGCGCCCACCGTGCAGGCCTTCCTCACGCCTCCCCGAGCGTTCCCGTGACAGCCTCCGTGGGGTCGGTCCCCGGGACGGGACTCGTCCTCCCCGCGCAGGAGCGCGGGGAGGTCCCTTCCGTTCGCTCGTCGACGTGCGGTCCCTGGAGGCGCGTCCGGCGCACGTGCTGCTTCATCTGCGTATGGTCGACCGTGCGGTCGCGCTGCGTGCGGTGAAGCTGATGGCCGCCCCCTGGACGCGGGAGGCCGCGCCGTCGGGTGCGTCCCCATCGACATCTGGGGCCCCTCGCACTCCGGGGCCCCGACGACTTCTGGAATGGAGAACGCGTGAGTGAACGAGATGAACGCCCCGCTCTGGCGCGCGAGTTGGGCATGGAGCCGCATCCGGAAGGCGGCTGGTACGTCGAGACCTGGGCCTCCGACCAGTCCTTCACGCCCGCCGGCTACCCCGGCCCGCGGACGGCGGCCACCGCCATCTACTTCCTGCTCTGCCCGGGTGAGGAGTCCCGCTGGCACGTGGTGCGCTCCGACGAGATCTGGCTGTGGCACCGCGGCGGGCCCCTGGACCTGCACCTGGGAGGTGACGGCGAGTTCCCCAAGGAGGGTGCGGCGCCCATGCGTCTGGGGCCCGGTGTCGAGCGCGGCGAGCGCCCGCAGATCCTGGTGCCCGGCGGCGTGTGGCAGGCGGCGCGCCCGACCGGTGACGAGCCGGTCCTGGTGAGCTGTGTCGTCGCGCCCGGCTTCGACTACGCGGACTTCCGGCTGGCGGACTGACGCGGCTCGGCCGCCGGGGCGTTCCGCGGCGAGCACACCACCGTGGCCGCGGAGTCCTTCCCCCGGTGCACGACCGCGACGGCCGCGAGCCCGACGGCGAGGCCCAACGCCGTCTGTACGCCGAAGGGTTCGCCGAACATCAGGGCACCCCACAGGGCCGTCACCGGCGCCATCAGGAACATGAGCGTGTTGACCTGCGTGACCCCGGAACGCCGCAGGATCAGCCAGTAGAGCCCGTACCCGCCGAAGGTGGAGAGCGTCACCAGCCAGCTGATCGCCACCCAGAACGACGCCTCCGCCGGTGGGATCGCGGCGCCGGATCCCACCGCGAGCGCCGTGAAGATGACGGCGCTGGTCACGCAGTGGACCGTCATGGAGACCGCCGGTGCGACCGGACGGGGCGAGCGACGGTCCAGGAAGGTCGCCGCGACCAGCGAGAACATCCCGAGGAACGGCACCAGGTAGGCCCACGAGGGAGCGTCGGTGCCGCCCGTGGCATCCGCCGCGGTCACGATGACGACTCCGGCCACGCCGAGCCCGAGCCCCACCCACTGGGTGCGCGAGACGTACTGGCCGAGCAGCGGCCCGGCGAGCGCTCCCGCCACCAGCGGCTGTGTGCCGTCGATCAGGGCGGTGGTGCCGCTGGAGACGCCGAGCTGTATCGCGTAGTACACGGTGAGCAGATAGCCGCTCTGCGACAGCGCCCCCACCACCGCCTGCCGCAGCGCGTCACGTGCCGTGAGCCCCCGCCAGGACGCCCGCGTCACGGTGAGGGCGACGACCGCGAGCACGAGGGCCAGTGGCAGGAACCGCCACATCAGGACCGTCACCGCGGACGCGCTCCCGGCGCCGAGCTTGGCTCCGATGAATCCCGAGCTCCAGGTCAGTACGAACGCGATCGAGAGCAGGACGTTCATGGCGTTCCTCCGATGGTGGCCGTGGTCCCGACAGGGCCGTCAGGAACGGGCGACCAGGTATACAGATCGGTTTACTCGCGATCGAGTATACAGATCGGTCTACTATGGAGGCATGAGTGACAGGGTGAGCGAGATCGCGAAGGCCGCAGCGGGCTCAGGGAGCACGCCGCGCAGGATCGTCATGACGCCGGGTGCGCGCCGCGCCCTGGACGCCGCGAGCGCGCTGTTCTACGAGCGCGGCATCCACGCGGTCGGGGTGGACCTCATCGCCGCCGAGGCCGGGGTCACCAAGAAGACGCTCTACGACCGGTTTGGCTCGAAGGAGCAGCTCGTCGTCGAGTACCTGGCGGCCCGCGACGAGCGCTGGCAGGCCTTCCTCGCCCCGTACGTCGAGGCCGCGACCACTCCGCGGGCCAGGATCCTGGCCGTTTTCGACGCCTCGCGCGACTGGGCCGACGAGAACAGCGGCAAGGGGTGCAGCATGGTCAACGCGCATGCCGAGATCAGTGACCCCGCGCACCCCGCGTACCGGGTCATCACCGGCCAGAAGGCCTGGATGCTCGCCCTGTTCACCGGCCTCGCCCGCGACATCGCGCCCCGGCGGGCGTCCAGGCTCGGCCGCAGCCTCATGTTGCTGCACGAGGGCGCCCTGGTCGCGCACGGCCTGCGCATCTTCCCGGACGCGATCGAGCAGGCCCGCGATGATGCGGCGGCGCTGCTCGGTGCCGCGTCGCGCGAGGACTCCACTGCTGGATGAAACCGCAGGTGGGAGCCCCTTTGGGGAAGTCTTTGCCGTTGGCCGGAATGTGCCGTTCCGTGTTGCCGGCTCATTGACCGTACGCAGTCGCGGGGCGCACGCTGACGATATAGCTGCTGTCTACACCTAGTTCCTCGGGTGACGGCGCACGGCAGCGTGAAGCAGGAGGTAGCGCATGTGTGGCATAACTGGCTGGGTCTCCTTCGACCGTGATCTGCGGTCCGTCTCCGGCACCTTGGACGCGATGACCGAGACGATGTCCTGCCGCGGCCCCGACGACCGCGGTACCTGGATCGAGGGCCCGGCCGGACTCGGGCACCGCAGGCTCGCCATCATCGACCTGCCGGGCGGGCGCCAGCCCATGACCGCGCGGACGCCGCGCGGCACCGTCGCCCTCGTCTACTCGGGCGAGACGTACAACTTCACCGAGCTGCGCCGCGAACTGACCGGCCGCGGCCACCGGTTCACCACCGACTCCGACACCGAGGTCGTGCTGCGCGGCTATCTGGAGTGGGGCGAGGCGGTCGCCGAGCGGCTCAACGGGATGTACGCGTTCGCCGTGTGGGACGGCAGGCACGACAAGCTCGTCATGATCCGCGACCGGATGGGCATCAAGCCCTTCTACTACTACGAGACCCCGGACGGCGTCCTGTTCGGCTCCGAACCCAAGGCGATCCTCGCCAACCCGCTGGCCCGCGCCCGGGTGACCACCGACGGTCTGCGGGAGCTCTTCACCTTCGTCAAGACACCCGGCCACGCGGTGTGGGACGGCATGAACGAGGTCGAACCGGGCACCGTCGTGACCGTCGACCGCTCCGGCCTGCGCCGCCACGTCTACTGGCAGCTGGAGACCCGGCCGCACCCCGACGACCAGGAGAGGTCCGTGGCCAAGGTGCGCGAGCTCCTCGACGACATCGTGCGCCGCCAGCTCGTCTCCGACGTGCCGCGCTGCACCCTGCTCTCCGGCGGCCTCGACTCCTCGGCGATGACCGCGCTCGCCGCGCGGCAACTCGGCGAAGCGGGCGAGACCGTCCGCAGCTTCGCCGTCGACTTCGTCGGGCAGAGCGAGAACTTCGTGGCCGACGCGCTGCGGTCGACCCCGGACACGCCCTACGTGCACGACGTGGCCAAGGCCTCGGGCACCGATCACCGCGACATCGTCCTGGACTCACACGCCCTCGCCGACCCCGAGGTCCGGGCCAAGATGATCCGCGCCCGCGACCTGCCCATGGGCTTCGGCGACATGGACGCCTCGCTCTACCTCCTCTTCCGGGCGATCCGCGAGCACTCGACGGTCGCGCTCTCGGGGGAGTCGGCGGACGAAGTCTTCGGCGGCTACCTCCAGTTCTTCGACGAAGAGGCCCGGGGCGCCGACACCTTCCCCTGGCTGGTGAAGTTCGCCGAGCAGTTCGGCGACGACGCCGACGTCCTGCGCCCGGACCTGACCGCCGCGCTCGACCTGCCCTCGTACATCCGGCAGAGCTACGACACGGCGGTCGCGGGAATCCGGCGCCTCGAAGGCGAGAGCGACTTCGAGTACCGGATGCGCAAGATCTGCCATCTGCACCTGACCCGGTTCGTGCGCGTCCTGCTCGACCGCAAGGACCGCGCGAGCATGGCCGTCGGCCTCGAGGTGCGGGTGCCGTTCTGTGACCACCGCCTGGTCGAGTACGTGTACAACGCCCCCTGGTCCCTGAAGTCCTTCGACGGCAGGGAGAAGAGCCTCCTGCGAGAGGCGACGGCGGACGTCCTGCCGCGCTCCGTGTACGACCGCGTGAAGAGCCCCTATCCCTCCACGCAGGACCCCAAATACGCGATCGCGCTCCAGGAGCACGTCAAGGACCTCCTCGCCGAGCCCGACCACCCGGTCTTCGGCCTCGTCGACCGGGACCGGGTGACGCGGGCGGCGAACCGTGACGTACCGCAGATCACCCAGGCGTCCCGGCGCGGACTCGAACGCACGCTGGACCTCGCGCTCTGGCTCGAGCTGTACCAGCCGGAGATCTCCCTGACCTGAGCGGCACCGCTGAGGGTGTCACTGCCCCGAGCAGCTGCGGACCGCGGGCTGCGGTGGAACCCGCCCCTCGGGGCGGGGCTCCACCGCGGCCGACGCGGTGGTCGCCAGGGTGTCGAGGAACCGCTGGAGCGCGGGCGCGCCACCGGGGCCCAGGCTCCGGCGGACGGGCGGCACGGCGGCCGGAGCGCCGGAGCCGCGCCGGGCGCCGGCGGTGGGGCAGGGGAGTTCCGCCGTGTCGACGGTCACGGCCCGGCGTATGAACTCGTCGACCGGGAGGCCGAGGTGGTCCGCGTTCCGCTGGACCGCTTCGTACTCGTCGGGCGTGAACAAGACCTGCACAGGCTTGGCACCGTCCATGAACGCATGATGCCGTCCGAGGGGTGCGGCGTGCGGTGCGGTTGGCATATTCGCGCTCGAAGGCGTGAAACGGAACGGGACGGACATGAACGGTCGCAAAGAGAGGTAGGCCCCGACCGGACGGGGGAATCGCGATCGGGACCTACGTACTGTTCAACGGTGAACCAACGGTCGGTGTTCCCAGGTGGGACGCTTGTCGCTGTGAGCTGCATTACGTGCCAGGCGGTGTCGAGAGGTGGAGGTACCGCCCCCCGGTCTCGGGCCGCACGCCCAACGCGCCGTCAACGGGTGGTGGGGTTTCGCGCGACGCGGAACCCCACGTCGTCGATCCGGAACGTCGGGTGGCTGCGGCGCCGCACCGAGGCCCGGCAGCTCCAGTGCTCGTCGAACCACCCACCGCCACGGAGCACCCGGTAGGTGCCGTACACCTCGGGGTCGTAGAGGTCCCAGCACCACTCCCACACGTTGCCCAGCATGTCGTGCAGGCCCCACGCGTTGGGCTGCTTGCCGCCCACCTCGTGGATCCGTCCCGCGCCGTTGCCGCCGTACCAGGCGACCTCGTCGAGCGGCCCGTACCGCGCGCCGGTCGTACCGGCCCGGCACGCGTGCTCCCACTCGGCCTCGGTCGGCAGCCGGTAGCCGTCCGCGGACGCGTCCCACTCGGCGCCCTCATCGGCGCCGAGCCGGTAGGCGGGGGTCAGCCCCTCCCGCAGGGACAAGGCGTTGCAGAACCGGACCGCGTCCAGCCAGGAGACGCCCTCGACGGGCAGCCGGTCGCCGTGCGCGGTGCTCGGCCGTTCACCGGTGACGTCCGCGTACTGCTCCTGCGTGACGGGGAACGCCGCCAGTTCGTGGGCCGCGACCTCCACCGGCCACCTGCGCTGTGTCCGCCGGTCCGACAGCGTCACCTGACCGGCCGGGACGCTGATCATCTCGTTCTCCGTACTCATGGGACAGCAGGACTTACGGCAGGAATCACGGGGACAGCAGGCGGGCCGCACGCATCTGCAGGTAGCGCGTCTCGGGAACGCTCAGCGTACGCTTGGCCGCCAACTGGTAAGCCGTGCGGGCCGCTTCGGTGTCGCCCGCCCGCTCCAGGAGATGGGCGCGCACGGCGTCGAGCCGGTGGTGGCCCGCCAACCGGCCTTCCAGCGCTGCGACTTCCGCGAGCCCGGCCCGCGGACCGTGCACCATGGCGACGGCCACGGCCCGGCTCAGTTCGGCCATGGGCTCGGGCGCACGGCGTACGAGGAGGTCGTAGAGGGCGAGGATCTGCGGCCAGTCGGTGTCGTCGGCGCGCGCAGCCTCGTCGTGCAGCGCGGCGATCGCCGCCTGCAACTGGTAGGCGCCCGCCGGGCCTTGGGACAGCGCCTTCTCGACGAGCGCGGAGCCCTCGTCGACCGCGCGCCGGTCCCACAGTGTGCGGTCCTGCTCGTCGAGCGGGATGAGCTCACCGTGCGGCCCCGTGCGGGCGGCGCTGCGGGCCTCGGTGAGCAGCATGAGCGCGAGCAGCCCGGTCACCGCGCCCTCCTCGGGCAGCAGTGTGCGCACGGACCGGGTGAGCCGGATCGCCTCGCGCGCCAGATCCGCGCGGTGCAGCGCGCTGCCGGAGGTCGCGGTGTAGCCCTCGTTGAAGATGAGGTAGAGCACCTGGAGCACGACCGCGAGCCGCTGATCACGGTCCTCGGGGCCGGGCTGCCGGAAGGGCACCCCCTTGACCTTCGCCTTCGCCCTGCTGATCCGCTGCGCCATCGTCGCCTCGGGCACGAGATGGGACCGGGCGATCTCGGCCGTGGTCAGACCGCCCACGGCACGCAGCGTCAGCGCGACCTGCGCGGCCGGGCTCAGCCCGGGATGGCAGCACAGGAAGAGCAGGGTCAGGGTGTCGTCGTCGGACGGCGCACGGCTCTCGCCCGGCGCGGGCGCCGTGAAGGAGTCCCGCGGAGACAGCTGGGCGGCCTCCTCCTCACGTCTGCGCCGCGCCTCGTCGCTGCGCAGCTGGTCCATGAGCCGCCGCGACGCGACCCGGATCAGCCAGCCGCGCGGATTCTCGGGAACGCCCTGCTCGGGCCACTGCCCCGCCGCGGCCAGGAGCGCCTCCTGCACGGCGTCCTCGGCCTCGCCGAAGTGCCCGTACCGGCGCACGAGCGCGCCGAGGACCTGCGGCGCGTGCAGGCGCAGCAGGTCCTCGACCGTGGGTGTGCTGTTCAGGACGCGTCTTCGAGGCCGCCCATGATGGGGCGGATCACCACGGGGTAGTTGGGCGCGCCCTCGGGAATGGGGCACTGCTGGATGCGGTTGGCGATCTCCGTGACGCGGTCCAGGCTCGCGCAGTCCAGGACCCAGTACCCGGCGAGTACTTCCTTCGTCTCGCCGTAGGGACCGTCCGTGATGACCGGGCGGCCGTCCTTGTCCACGTCGACCAGCCGGGTCTGCGCGGGCTCGGAAAGGCCCTGCCCGTCGACGATCTCACCGGACTCGGCCAGGTCGTCGTTGAGCGCGCCCATGAACGCGAACATCGCCTGCAGGTCCTTCTCGCTCCACGCCGGGCTCGTCGCGTTCGCCTTGCCGCTCTGCGCCTCGTAGTCCGCCTGCGTTCCCTGAACCATCACCAGGTACTTCATGATGTCGCCCCTCGGCTTGTGCGGTGGTCACCCCTTGTGGGCAACTCTCACAGGGGACGTCGGAGCGGACGACCCGTTCTCGACATTACGCCGGAACTTTTTTGATGCCCTGCCGAAACCGCGTCCAGGGCCGCCCACACCGGCCTCGCCGACCAGGACGTTTCGGTGGTCGCCGAATCGAAGCGCGGCTACGGTCCGGGCATGACGTATGCACAGCGAGCCGACCAGTTCCGCGCCCTGCACCGCACCGGAGAGCCCCTGCTGCTGCCCAACGCCTGGGATCACGCCTCTGCCGCCGCGCTCGCCCACGGCGGCTTCGCCGCGATCGGCACCACCAGCCTCGGGGTGGCGGCCGCCGCAGGGAAGGCGGATGCCACGGGCGGCACGCGGGAGGAGACGCTGAGCCTCGCGCGTGGCCTCGCGCGGCTACCGGTGCTGATCACCGTGGACATCGAGGGTGGCTTCAGCGACCGGCCCGACGAGGTCGCGGGGCTCGCGGTGGAACTCGTCCGTGCGGGCGTCGTGGGCGTGAACATCGAGGACGGGCGCCCCGACGGGACGCTGGCCGACACGGAGCCGCAGTGCGACCTGATCCGCGCCATGAAGGAGGCGGCCCCCGACTTGTTCGTCAACGCCCGCACCGACACGTACTGGCTGCGCGCCGGGGGAGCGGGGGAGACCGAGCGCCGGGCCGCGGCCTACCAACAGGCGGGCGCGGACGGCCTGTTCGTACCCGGCCTCCAGGAGGAGAAGGTCATCGCGGGGTTGATCGATGGGGTGATCGCCGTCCCGCTGAACATCCTCTTCGCGCCCGGCGCCCTGACGTACGGGCGTCTGGCGGAGCTCGGCGTGCGCAGGGTGAGCAGTGGCTCGCTGCTCTTCCGCGCGGCCCTGCACGGAGCCGTCGAGGCGGCGCTCTCCATCGCCCGGGGTGGTGCGGTGGCCGAGGGCCTGCCCTCGTACGCGGATACCCAGGGGCTCTGCGCGGCGTACGGCGAGGGGGACTAGCGACTAGCGGGGCACTCCGTCCTCGTCCGACTCACCGCCCCTGTTGCGTTTCTCGTCCCCGTGCCCCGGCCACCACGCCGCGTGCCCGATCAGGGCCGTCAGCGCGGGCGTGAAGATCATCGCCATGACGAAGGCGGCGATGAGGATGCCGAAGGAGAGGGAGAAGCCCATCTGGGAGAGCGTCGAGTTGCCCGCGAGCATCAGCGTCGCGAACGTGCCCGCGAGGATCACGCCCGCGGAGCCGATCGTCGGGCCCGAGTGGCGCACCGCCGTGCCGGCCGCGTCGTGCGGGGTGCGGCCCTCGCGAGCCTCCTCGCGCAGCCGCGACACCATCAGGATGTTGTAGTCCGTGCCGAGGGCGACCACGAACAGATACATGATCACGGGCAGCATGAACATCAACCCGGGCTGGCTGCCGATCTGTTGGAACAGCAGCGAGGTCGCGCCGAGCGTCGCGCCGAAGCCGAGCGCGACGGACAGCATCAGGTACCAGGGCGCCACCAGGCTCCGCAGCAGCAGGCCGAGGATGACCATGATGGCGAGTGCGGCCACCGGGAAGACCACCGAGTAGTCCCGGTCCACGGCCTTGTTGATGTCGACGTACACCGCCGTCGTCCCGCCGACGAGTGCCTCGGTGCCGGCCGGGGCGTCGTCGTGGGCGATCGGACGCAGGCGGTCCTTGACGGTCTCCAGGGCCTTGTCGGACGCGGGCGGGTCCGAGAGGATCACGGAGAACGACGCCGTCGTACGGTCCGGGCTCAGGCGGGGAGCGGAGACCTCGCCCACGCCCTGGACCTCGTCCAGCTGTCCGCGGAAGGCGGCCGTGCGCGCTGCCGGGAGCGGTCCTTCGTCCGCCGACGTGAGGTAGACGAAGGTCGGGTCGGTGGTGCCGGCGGGGAAGCCCTTCTGGAGGTTCTTCAGGGCGACCATCGACTCCTTGTCCTTGGGCAGCGAGGAGCCCGCCAGGTCGAAGTTGGCCTTGTAGCCGAGGGCGCCCAGGGTGAGCGCGCCCATGAACAGTGCCGACACCAGGGCCCAGATCGCGGGCTTGCGGGCGATGGACGTGCCGAGCCGGGCGAATCCGGTGCCCTGCGGCTCCCGCTGCCAGGACTTGGAGGGCCAGAACACCTTCGTGCCGAGCAGCGAGACGACGGCGGGGACCAGCGTGAGCCCGGCGAGCAGCGTCACGAAGACCGCGATGGCCAGGGCGGGGCCCATCGACCGCAGCATGCCGAGCGAGGAGAGCGTCAGGGCGGCGAACGCGACGATGACGGCGCCTGCCGCCGATGTGATCGCCTCGCCGACCCGCTCGACGGCATGGACCATGCCGCTCTTGGGGTCCTCGCCCGCCCGTAGCGCCTCTCGGTAGCGGAAGAGCAGGAACAGGATGTAGTCCGTGCCGACGCCGAACAGGACGACGGTCAGGAGTTCCTGGATGGAGGAGTCGGCCTTCATGTCGAAGGCCTTGTTCGCGGAGGCGATCAGGCCGGTCGCCATCGGCGAGATGAGGCCGATCAGGACCACGGGGAGCAGCGCGATGATGGGGCTCCGGAAGATCACCAGGAGCAGCACGATGATGATCACGATGGTGCCGACCCCGACGAGCAGTCCGGCCCGCTCCGACGCGTCGCTCTCGTCGAGCGCCTGGGCGGCGGAGCCGGTGATCCCGGCGGACAGGTCGGTGCCCTTCAGCTCGGGCTCGAGATCGGACCGCAGTTCCTTCACCGCGTCCTGCTGCGCCGTGTCCTCGGGGTTGGTGATCTTCGGCATCGCGACGACCGAGGTCTGCACGAGCTTGTTGGGCGAGACCGCGCCGGGCACGACCGCCTGCACCTCGGGGATCTTCTGGGCCTGCAGCCCCTTCGAGACGCGTGCGACGTCCGCGGAGTCGGCCGCCGTCAGCTTCCCGCCGTCGGAGCGCTGGAAGACGATGATCGCGCCGACGTTCTGCTGTTTGGGAAACTCGGCTTCCTGCACGTCCGCCGCGCGGATGGACTCGTAGTGGTCCGGCAGGAAGCTCGCCTCGTCGCTGCTGGAGGTGAGTTTCGGCGCCAGGGAGATCACGGCACCGGCCACCACGACCCACGCCAGGATGATCCACCAGGGGCGGCGGACCACGAATCGGCCCAGGCCAGAGAACATGCTGTTGCCTCTCCCTCGCCCCCGAGGCGTAGCGATGCGTTCTGACCAAGGATCTTCCGGACCCGGCGGCCCCGCCACTTGAGCCGTTCGGCTCAACGGCGGGGCAGCCCGGGTCGCCCGAGGGGGGCGGGGTGGCCTGGGGGCCGTCAGAAGTTGATCATGTGCCCGGCCAGGCCGTGCACCGCTTCCTTGACCGCCTCGCCGAGCGTCGGGTGCGCGTGGACGTTGCGCGCGACCTCGTGCACCGTCAGGTCCCACTGCTGGGCCAGGGTCAGCTCGGGGAGCAGCTCGGTGACGTCCGGGCCGATCAGGTGGGCGCCGATGATCTCGCCGTACTGGTCGTCGCTGATGATCTTCACGAAGCCGACGGTGTCGCCGAGCCCGTGCGCCTTGCCGTTCGCCATGAACGGGAACTTGGCGACCTTGACGTCGAAGCCCTTCTCCTTCGCCTGCGCCTCCGTCCAGCCGAAGCTGGCGATCTGCGGCTGGGAGTAGGTGGCGCGCGGGATCATCGGGTAGTCGAGCTCCATCGTCTCGGCGCCGGAGAGGGTCTCGGCGGCCACGACGCCCATCGCCTCGGCGGTGTGCGCGAGCATCAGCTTCGCGGTGACGTCACCGATGGCGTAGATGTGCGGCACGTTCGTGCGCCCGCGCCCGTCGATGTCGATGGCGCCGCGCTCGGTCAGCGCCACGCCCGTCGCCTCAAGGCCGAAGCCCGCGACGTTCGGCGCGAAGCCGATGGCCTGCAGGACCTTGTCCGCCTCAAGGACCTCCTGCGCGCCGTCCTTGCCCGTCACGGTCACCTTGACCTTGGCGCCCGACTCGTCGATCGACTCGACCCGGGTCGAGGTCTTCACGTCGATGCCGAGCTTGCGGTACTGCTTGGCCAGCTCCGTCGAGACGTCCGCGTCCTCCAGGGGAGCGATGCGGTCGAGGAACTCGACGATCGTGACCTTCACGCCGTAGTTGTGCAGGACGTAGGCGAACTCGATGCCGATGGCACCCGCGCCCGCGATCACGATCGACTCCGGCACGGAGTCGGCGAGGATCTGCTCCTCGTACGTCACCACGCGCTCGGAACGCCGCGTGCCAGGCAGCAGCTTCGGCGTGGCGCCCGTGGCGATGATGCAGTTCTCGAACGTGATCGTGTCCGTGGAGCCGTCCGACTTGGCCACCTGGAGCGTGTTCGCGTCGACGAACGTGCCCCGGCCGTCGAACTCCGTGATCTTGTTCTTCTTCATCAGGAAGTGGACGCCCTTGACGCGGCCGTCCGCTACCGTGCGGCTGCGGTTGAACGCCTCGCCGTAGTCGAAGGACACGTTGCCGTCGACCTTGATGCCGTACGTCTTCTGCTCGTGCGTGAACAGGTGCGCCAGCTCGGCGTTGCGCAGCAGCGCCTTGGTCGGGATGCAGCCGACGTTGAGGCAGACACCTCCCCAGTACTTCTCCTCGACGACCGCTACCCGCTTGCCCAGCTGGGCGGCGCGGATGGCGGCCACATAGCCGCCCGGTCCTGCTCCGAGCACGACGACGTCGAAGCGGTCTTCCATGGGGAGGTCCTCTCTGGTGGTACGTATCCGGTGGTACGTGACTCGCGCACGTCCGATCATGCGGCATCCGGCCGCCTCGCGGGCGGTCGGGTGTCCGATGTCATGCCGACCGCCCCGGGCCATGAACTCAACCGCCGCCGTGGGCCCGCGGGTTGGCGATCGGTACCGGATTCACCCGGCCGTGGGCCACGGGATAGTGTCGCCGCGACGGAGCAGAAACCCATGTCCCTCTGGGAGAGGTGGAGAACGCGCTGTGACCGCAGACGACAACGCCGAGAGACCGTCCATACCCTTCGACGTGCCGACGTCGGCACGCGCCTACGGCTGGATGCTCGGCGGCAAGGACAACTACGCGGTCGACCGCGACTTCCTGCTGCGGACGCTGCCCGACTTCCCCGAGTGCGTCGACATCGCCCGGCAGAACCGCGAGTTCCTCTTCCGCGTCGTGCGCCATCTGACCCGGGCGGGGATCCGCCAGTTCATCGACATGGGCTGCGGACTGCCCACCGACGACAACGTCCACCAGGTCGCCCGGCGCTTCGCTCCGGACACCCGCGTCGTCTACGTGGACATCGACCCGATCGTCCTCGCGCACGGCAGGGCGCTGCTCGCCGACGACTCCACCACCACCGTCATCAAGGGCGACATGCGTGACCAGGACGAGATCCTCGGCCACCCCGACATGGCCCGCCTCATCGACTTCGACGAGCCGGTCGCGGTGCTCTTCCTCTCGGTGGTGCACCACCTCACCGACGCCGACGGCCCGCGCCGCGTGCTGCGCACGATCATCGACCGGGCGGCGCCCGGCAGCTACCTGGGCCTCTCGCAGGTCGTCGCCGACGACCCGGCCCGCGGCGCCGCGATGAGCGCGCACATCTCCGGCGGCGGCGTCCCCTGGCAGACCCGCACCCCCGCCGAGCTCGACGCGCTCCTGGACGGTCTTGAGCCGGTCGAGCCCGGCCTGGTGAACCTGGTCGACTGGCGCCCGGACGCCGACCAGCCCCCGCTCGCCCCGGTCCACGAGGACCTCGCCCCCTACCTGGGCGCCACGGAGCACAACAAGGGGATCTACGAGTACGGGGGTTTGCTCCGCAAGGCATAGCCATACACAATGGCGTGCATGATCCAGCACCTGACCGCCGCCGTGAGGACCTTCGGGGTCCCGTGGCGGCGCGGGTGCGAGCGATCGGGTCGCTAGCTGCCCGGGTCCTTCTCCCCGCAGCCACCCCGTTCACTCACAACCGAAGGATCACCATGGCCGTGGTCACCCCTGCCGTCTCCTCCGCCGCCCCCGCTACTCCCGCGCTCCGTGACGCCCGCGTCCCCGCCGACGGCATGTACGAAGGCCGCCGCACTCTGCGCCGCGTGCCCGAGGGCTGGGAAGAGCGCCCGTACGACCTGATCGACGTCGTCCCGCAGGGACGCCTCATCGGCGCCGAGATCCGCGGCGTCGACCTCGCGAAGCCGCTCACCCCCGCGCTGCGCGAAGAACTCAACCGTGCCCTCCTGGAGTGGAAGGTGCTCTTCTTCCGGGGCGCCGGGATCACCTCGGAGCAGCAGCGCTCCTTCGCCCTCAACTGGGGTGAGTTGGAGACCAATCCGCTGCTCGCCCGCGGCTCGGCCGACGACGTCGTCCGGTTCGACAAGGGCGGCAGCGCCACCCCCACGTACGAGAACGTCTGGCACGCCGACGTCACCTTCCGCGAACGCCCCGCGCTCGGCGCCGTCCTGCAACTGCGCGAGGTGCCGCCGGTCGGCGGTGACACGATGTGGGCGGACATGGCGGCCGCGTACGACAACCTCCCCGACGAGGTGAAGGCACGCATCGATGGGGCCCAGGCGGTACACGACTTCATCCCCGGCTTCGTCCGCTTCTACGGCCCCGAGAAGCTGATCCCGCTCCAGGAGCAGTTCCCGCCGGTCACGCACCCCGTCGTCCGCAGGCACCCGGAGACCGGGCGGCGGATGCTCTTCGTCAACACGTCCTTCACCACGCACATCGTGGGCATGGAGCGCGCGGAGAGCGACCGGCTCCTGGGCTACCTGGTGCGGCAGGCGCAAGTCCCCGAGTACCAGGTGCGGTTCCACTGGCAGGCGGGTGACGTCGCCTTCTGGGACAACCGCTCCACCCAGCACTACGCGGTCGACGACTACGCCCCGCACCGTCGCGTGGCCGAACGCGTCGCGATCGCGGGCGACCGCCCGTACTGACCCCACCTCGGAAGGACCTGACTCCTGATGGCAGCCGCAGTTCGCTTCCCGTTGACGCCCGAGCCGATCCACGTCCCCGACGCGGTGCTCGACGACCTCAGGACGCGGCTGCGGCTGACGAGGTGGCCCGACGACACGGGCAACGAAGACGGGTACTACGGCGTGCGCCGCGGCTACCTCCAGGAGCTGGCCGAGTACTGGCTGCATGACTACGACTGGCGCAAGGCCGAAGCGGCGATCAACTCCTACGAGCACTACCGGGTGAGCGTCGACGGCGTGCCCGTGCACTTCATGCGCAGGCCCGGCGTCGGCCCCGCCCCCACCCCGCTCGTCCTCACGCACGGCTGGCCCTGGACCTTCTGGCACTGGTCCAAGGTCGTCGACCCGCTCGCCGACCCCGCCGCGTACGGCGGCGACCCGGCCGACGCGTTCGACGTCATCGTCCCCTCGCTGCCCGGCTTCGGCTTCTCGACCCCGCTGCGGGACCACCCCGACATGAACTTCTGGAAGGTCGCCGACCTCTGGCACACCTTGATGACCGACACCCTCGGCCACGAGAAGTACGCCGCCGCGGGATGTGACATCGGTGCCCTCATCGCCGGTCAGCTCGGCCACAAGTACGCCGACGAACTGCACGGCATCCACATCGGCTCCGGCCTGAAGCTCGACTTCTTCAACGGCGACCGCGGCTGGGACCTGAGCGGCGGCCGGCCGATCCCCGAGGGTCTGTCCGAGGCCGACCACCGCCAACTCCTGTCGATGGAACGGCGCTTCGCCGCTCACCTGGCGGTGCATGTCCTCGGCCCGAGCACGCTCTCCTACGGACTCAGCGACTCACCGGTCGGCCTGCTCGCCTGGATCCTGGAGCGCTGGGACAAGTGGAGCGACAACCACGGCGACGTGGAGAGCGTCTTCTCCAAGGACGATCTCCTCACCCACGCCATGATCTTCTGGGTGAACAACACCATCGGTACGTCGGTGCGTTACTACGCCAACGCCAACCGCTACCCCTGGACGCCCTCGCACGACCGCAGTCCGGTCATCGAGGCCCCCACCGGCATCACCTTCGTCGGCCACGAGAACCCGCCCGGCGTCACCACCCCTGAACAGCGGATCCAGAGCTGGCTCACCGGTGACCGGGCCGAGTGGTACCGGCACGTCAACCTCAACGCGCACGAGAGCGGCGGCCACTTCATCCCGTGGGAGATCCCCGACGGCTGGGTGAGCGATCTGCGCCGTACGTTCCGCGGCCGACGCTGAGACGCTGCCGCTCGGCTCTGCGGTGCTGATCGGCTCAACGTTCCAGCGTCCGCTGCCACTTGACCTCGCCGTCCTGCCACTCGTCGGTGGGGGCGAGGCCCGCCGCCGCGGCGACGGCGGCCGAGGCCCGGTGGTCCGGGTGGACATGGGCGATGACGCTGCGCACGGCCCGCTGCCCCGCGAGCCAGTCGACCAGACCGCGGGCCGCCTCCACCGCGATGCCCCGCCCCTGCCAGGGAGTTCCCACGACCCAGGCGATCTCGGCGACCAGCGCGCCGCTGCCGTCGTCGGCGGGGCAGACCGTCGCCTGCACCGTCCCGGCCAGGCCGCCCTCGTCGCGCAGCCGCAGCACCCAATTGCACCAGGAGACCGCCGGGTCGGGGGAGCCCGCGGTCATCCGCAGGTAGCGGGCGCGCAGTCCGCGCGCGTCGTCCGGAGAGCCGCCGATGAAGGTGTGCAGGGCAGGATCGGCGAGCACGCCGGCCATCTCGTCGGCGTGCTCGACCCGCAGGGGTACGAGGACGAGGCGGGCGGTGCCGATCTCCTGGGCTCGGACTGCGGTCATGGACAACTCCCTGCGACGCCTTACGACTTCCTGCGCCTTCCTGGGACTTTCTCAGCGGGCCAGCGCGGTGCGCATCGTTATGCCGTGCCGGGTGCGCAGCCTGCGCATCTCGTAGGCGGCGATCGCCGACACCGTCAGCGGACCGCCCAGCATGAAGACGACCCGCAGTCCGAACGGCACTTCGGCGTGCGTACCCGAGATGAGGTCCACGAGCGCCATCTCCCACACCAGCGCGATGGCGAGCAGCGGCGGCAGCAACTCGTGGACGTCGGAGGCCCGGAAGACGTGGAACGTGCAGAACACGATGCCCGCGATCGCGAAGGGCAGGATCCAGCAGAAGGCCACGATGGCGATCACATGGGCGCCGGGCACCGTGGCCTGGAACCAGTCGCGCAGCCCCTGGGTCTCCGGCGTCATCGCCACCGGGAAGGCGCCCATCGAGCCGAAGAGTCCGCCGAGGGCACCGAGCGGCCGCAGCGCCCGGCGCAGATAGATCCGCCGCAGCGGCGGCCTCGCGGCCATGATGAAGGCCAGCGTGATGAAGGGAAGCGTCGCACCGGCCACGCACAGGCTCACCCACACCTGATCGAAGCGCTCGTCGGCAAGCTCACTCGCGGAGGACACCAGGCGGTACGACAGCGCGAGCCACACCACGGCGGCGAGCCCCGCCGCGGCACGCATGCCCTGCAGCCGGCGCACGGTGTGGTCGTCGATGCGATCGGCCCGGGAGGGCAGGAAGACGTGGCGTGCCGCCCGCAGGGGATTGAGCCGGCTGAGCGCGCGGCGCAGGGCGGAAGGCGGTCGCGGCGGCATGGGCGGAGGCATGCCGGGGCGCATCCAGTACGGCTGGGGCGGGCCGGACGGTCCAGGCTGACCGGGCGGGCCGGGCGGGTACGGAGAGTAGGTCGGGTGGGGTGGTCGGCCCGGACCTGGATTCCAGGACGGACTGTTTGGCTGACCGTTCAATTTCGTACGCCCCCGAGGTGAGACTGAATGTGCGCGAGGCAGCGTAGCCGAGGAGCTGAGGGGGCGGGCAGGGCGTGTGCGTGAACGGGGGCGGGATTGTCAGTGGTGGATGCGAGGATCCCGAGCATGCATCCGCTGCGTCTCACCGACATCGAAGAAGCCGTGCGCGTCAGTTGGGGTCCTGACACGTTCCCGTCGGACTCCTCCCGGACCTGGCCTCCGGACAACCCGGCCCGCGGCCAGTGCGGCGTCACCGCACTGGTCCTCCAGGACCTGCTGGGCGGCGAGCTGATACGGGGCGAGGTGCGCGTCGCGGGCGAGTGGACCGACCACCACTGGTGGAACCGTCTGGGCATGGGCATCGAAGTCGACCTCACCCGCGAGCAGTTCACCCCGGACGAGATCGTCGGCGAGGGCGTCGTCGTCCCCCGGCCGCCAGAGATCAACCGCCTCCGCGAGGAGTACGAACTGCTGCGCGCCCGCGTCCTGGAGAAGCTGGGCAGCCCGGGGTGACGGAGGAAGGGGGTACGGATACGCAGTGGGTACCGGGGCGGCGGTCGGCTGAGCGTAGGCCATTGCTCAGCTGCCCGTCGTGTTCTGGCGGCGTCCCAGCAGGAAGGCCCGCTCGGCTGCGTTCTCGGTGTGGATGAGCGCGGCGTCGTAGGCCTGTGCTGCCTCTTCGGCGCGCCCCAGGCGGCGGAGCAGGTCGGCGCGGATGGCGTGGAAGAGGTGGTAGCCGTCGAGAGCGAGCTCGTCGACGAGGGGCAACGCCTCGGCGGGGCCCTTGACTTCGGCCACCGCCACGGCGCGGTTGAGGGCCGCGACCGGGTTCGGGGCCACGGCCAGGAGCTGGTCGTACAGCTGGAGGACCTGGCCCCAGTCCGTGGCGGCGGCGGTCGGCGCGTCGCTGTGTACGGCGTTGATCGCGGCCTGGATCTGGTAGGGTCCCGGCCGGCCTCGGCGCAAGCAGCGGCGGACCAGTTCCTGGCCCTCGGCGATCAGGGCGCGGTCCCACAGGCCGCGGTCCTGATCGCCGAGAAGGACGAGCCCGCCGTCCGCGGTGGTCCTCGCCGCCCGCCGCGACTCGGAGAGCAGCATCAGCGCGAGCAGCCCCAGGGCCTCCGGCTCGTCGGGCATCAGTTCGGTCAGGAGCCGCCCCAGGCGGATGGCCTCCGCGCAGAGGTCGTCGCGGACGAGCGCCTCCCCCGCGCTGGCCGTGTGCCCTTCGTTGAAGACGAGGTAGACGACGGCGAGGACCGCGCGGAGCCGTTCCGGCAGGTCGGCCTCGTGGGGGATCCGGTACGGGATGTGCGCGTCGCGGATCTTTCCCTTGGCCCGCACGATCCGCTGGGCCATGGTCGGCTCCGGCACCAGGAAGGCGCGGGCGATCTCGGTGGTGGTGAGGCCGCCGAGGAGACGCAGGGTGAGGGCCACCCGCGTCGCGGGGGCGAGCGCCGGATGGCAGCAGGTGAAGATCAGGCGCAGTCGGTCGTCGCGCACGGGGCCCTCCTCGGCCGGTGCCTCGTGGGCGTGCAGGAGGGCGGCCTGCGCGTGCCGGTCGTCGCGGGACGCCTCCCTGCGGAGGCGGTCGATGGCGCGGTTGCGGGCGGTGGTGATGATCCAGCCCGCCGGGCTCGGCGGCAGACCGGTGGACGGCCACCGCTGCACCGCCGTGGTGAACGCCTCCTGGACCGCCTCCTCGGCGATGTCGATGTCGCCGAAGACGCGGACCAGGACGGACACCGCGCGCCCGTACTCCTCGCGGAAGACCTGCTCGGTCGTGCCCGCCGTGACCTCGGGGGATCCCGACGTCACTGGCGGGCCCCGTGCTGCAGCGGCCTGACCTCGACGGGCAGAGTGGTGGCACGGGCCACCTTGCGTCCCCATGCGAGCGCTTCGTCCAGGTCGGCCGCCCGGATGATGGTGAACCCGCCGAGATGCTCCTTGCCTTCGACGTACGGGCCGTCCGTCGTGAGCACCTCGCTCTCCTTGAGTTGCAGCACGGTCGCCGTGCTCGGCGGGAAGAGGCCACCGGCGAAGACCCAGGCGCCCGCCTCCTTGAGTTCGGTGTTCAGCGCTTCGATGTCGCGCATGATCGGTTCGAGGATCTCTGGGGCGGGCACGCCGCCGTCGGGCTGGTAGATGCTGATCAAGTACTGGTTCATGGTCGCCACTCCTTGGTGGATCGTCCTCGTGGCCGGCCCGCAGCCGACTGCTTCTCACTGCCTATACGAACAGGGAGGGGTCGGATCGACAGGTGGTCGGCCGATCTGCACGGCGATCTCAGAAAAAAACCGGCGACCTCAGAAAGAGACGAAAGCGCCTTGGACGTCGCGCAGGGCGTCGTCCAAGGCGCGGCCGAGGCGTTCGAGGCCTCATTCCACCGGGGCTCAGAAGGCAGGTGCGGCGCTTCCCGAAAGACTCGCCCGCATCTCACAACTGTTGCCGAAGGTCTGGGACCACGCGACTCGTCTGCCCTGCCACACGCCGTCGACGGCGACCACGACGGGCTTCCACTCCTTCGTGCAGGCCATGGCGGACTCCGTGCCGACCAGCTGCGCGAACTCGCCGTTCACCGCGCGCAGTTCGGCGCAGGCGGCGGAGGCCGAGGGGTGGGTTCCCGAGGCCTTGGGCATACAGGTCAGGGTCACGGCGCGCTGCATGGTCGCGGTGTCCGCTTCTTCGCCCTGGCCGACCGCGAGGACCAGCGACGAGGGCGCGTAGAGGCCGGCGGGCGCGGCCTTGGGCTGGGCCTGTGCCGTGCCAGCGGTTCCGGACATCACGCAGGCGGCCACGACAGCGGTGGCGCCCACCGTCTTGAGGAAGAAACGCACGTCAACTCTCCTTTGATGCGGGTGTTTTCCTGGTTGCAGACGGGAGTCTTGCCGGAGCGGAGAGTGAGCACCACATGCATGGTCGATTTCCGGATGCATGTGTCCGCTGAGCGGGCGCCGGGCGAACGTTCGGGCAGCTCAGGGTGGGCGAGGGAGACGCGAAGCGGCATGCGAAGAGTGTCCAACATGTGGACCGGAAGTGATGGTGCAACCAAGAACAACTGGCTGACCTGCAACAACAGTTGATTCGCTTTTCTACCGGAATCGAGGGTCGACCGGAAAGCATCGGTGGTAAGGGCTCCCGCTGTGGCCCACCTCACCCCAACGTCCGGCCTGGGTCGAGGCCATTGCTCAATGGGTCGCGCGACGCGCTGTAGCGTCAGGGGTATGAACGATCACGCAGTGGTGGATGTGGGCGACGTACGCCTGGCCTATCGGACCTGGGGCGATTCGTACGGTGCGCCCGTCGTGCTGCTGCACGGGCTCGGCGATTCCTCCGCGACCTGGGAGCAGGTCGGGCAGGCGCTCGGCCAGGAGTGGCGCGTGTACGCGCTGGATCTGCGCGGGCACGGGGAGAGCGACTGGCCGGACGAGTACTCGGTCGAGCTGATGCGGGACGACGTGCTCGGCTTCCTCGACGAGCTCGGCCTCGACCGCGTCGGCGTCGTCGGCCACTCCATGGGCGGCGTCGTGGCGTACCTGCTCGCCGAGGACCACCCGGACCGCGTCGAGCGCCTCGTCCTGGAGGAGACGCCGCCGCCCTATCCGCGCGACTGGGTCGAAGCCCTGCGTCCCGAGGTCCTCGACTTCGACTGGCCCGTGTCCCCCGCGGTCCGCGGCCAGATCTTCGACCCCGACCCGGAGTGGGCCGAGCGGCTGGGCGAGATCGTCGCACCGACCCTGATCGTGGCGGGTGGCCCGGACAGCAGCATGCCTCAGGGGCGCATCCCCGACATGGCGTCGGCGATCCCCGACTCCCGGCTGATCACGATCCCGGTCGGGCACTCGGTGCACGAGGGGAGCCCGCAGCAGTTCGCGGAACAGGTCACCGAGTTCTTCACCAGTTGAGCCGGGCGGCCGGTCCCGTCCGAGCAGACCTCGCGGGGCCGAGCAGGGCAAGGCGGGGCGAGGCGGCTTTCGGCCACTCCGCCCCGCGTCCGCCGTGGCTTATGCGGGCCGGGGCCGCGACTCGTACAGACGCGTGTAGTAGCGCCCCTCGGCCTCCAGGCCGGTGGGGTCGTCACCCGCCTTGAGCACCTGCTCCACCGCGCTGGTCTGCTCGTTGAGATCGCTGAACAGCCGCTGCGGATAGGACCGTTCGGGATCGGTCTCGGTGGCGAGCCCGTGGGTGTCAAGGACGTCCAGGATGTCCTGGAAGGGCACTGTGCGCAGGACGAACGCGCTCACCCACACCGGTACGCGCGTCGCGTCGAGGAGCGCGCCGAACGTGGTGTGGGTGATGTAGCCGATGCCTCCGGTGACCGTGATCAGGCCGACGCGCCCTACCGCGCGGCGCAGCGCGTCGCTGGGCGGGTGACGCTCCAGGTTCTCCGCATACGCCTCGTCTAGCAGCCCCACCTCCAAGGCGTAGCGCGTCGCGTTCTCGGCCGTATCCAGGCCGATGACCGGGACCGCGTCCGACCGCCGACGCGAGGCGTAGAACTCCTTGTCGAACTCCACGAGCTCACCCCGGGTGAGGGCGGCGGTCTCCGCGCTGGTGTAGTGCGCGTAGAGGTCCGCCAGCGTGAGGTCGTGGTTGAGGAGCGCCGCGTTGATCCCGTAGGAGCAGCACAGGTCGAGGACCGTGACCGGGAGGTGGCTGCCCCGCACCGCGGACCGCTGGGCGAGCGTGCGCCGAAAGACATCCTGGGCCTGCTGCGGTATCTCGTACTGCAAGGGCGCCAGCGTATGGAAATAGGCGCGGGGGTCAGGCCGGTCGTAGATGTCGTCGAACCGGGTCTTGCCTGCCGCGGTGGTGGTTCGGGCACCGGTCATGAGGCATGCCTCCTCGTGCTGAGTGGCGGGTCTACGGTGGCGATACGTCTACCCGACCGATGGCTCAACCCGATAGACCTCCCGGCGGTAACCGGCCACGACGGCGGCCACGAGTCCTTCCCGCGGACCCGGCCCGCGCCCCGTGCACGCTGGTCAAAGGCCGGTGATCCGCTGTTGTCCGACAGTGCCTTTCGAAGCTGGTTCAGGCCCGAACGGCTGGGATCATGCCTATGCCGCCGACGGTCGTTCGGGGGTCGGGTCCGCCGCGGGGGCGGGTGGTGCGGGGGTGAGCGCCTGTGTCTGCTGAGCCTTCTCCAGGAAGCGCAGCAGCTCCACGGGGAAGGGCAGTACGAGCGTCGAGTTCTTCTCGGCGGCGACCGCCACCACCGTCTGCAGGAGCCGTAGCTGGAGGGCGGCCGGCTCGTCCGACATCTCGTGCGCGGCCTGGGCCAGCTTCTTGGAGGCCTGCAGTTCGGCGTCCGCGTTGATCACGCGGGCCCGCCGTTCGCGGTCGGCCTCCGCCTGCCGGGCCATGGAGCGCTTCATCGTCTCCGGGAGTGATACGTCCTTGATCTCGACCCGGTCGATCTGTACGCCCCATCCCATGGCAGGGGAGTCGATCATCAACTCCAGGCCCTGGTTGAGCTTCTCGCGGTTGGAGAGCAGATCGTCCAGGTCGCTCTTGCCGAT
>NZ_JBWLKL010000033.1:0-85141 GCF_059026065.1 Streptomyces sp. A18
CCGTGGGTGAGCTCGTGGCCCGCTCCGAGGCGGACCTGCTCGACATCCGCAACTTCGGTGCGAAGTCGATCGACGAGATCAAGGCGAAGCTGCACGGCATGGGCCTGACGCTCAGGGACAGCCCGCCCGGCTTCGACCCCATCGCCGCGGTCGACACGTACAGCGCCGCAGACGACGCGGACGCCGGTTTCGTCGAGACCGAGCAGTACTGACCACCCAGCAGTACTGACTGCTGTCTGCCAGGTCGCGCGGTCCGGGATCTACTCCCGGGCCGCGCGGCTTTTTGCGCACGCATGCGGGCCCCCCGTCAGCGGCGATGTGGCAGAGTCTGCGGCCTCGGCGTCCATGGCCCAGGGGGCGTGCGCGTGCGTCACGATCCGGCCGCCCGGCGGATCATGTAGACGGCGGTCGATACCGCGAGGAGCAGGTACACGCCCGGGAAGGCGATGTTGTAGAAGACGCGTGCTCGGATGTGGGCGGCGAGGGCACCGATGAAGAACAGGATCAGACCGATGGCGGCAGCGACGCCCAGCCAGGGCGCCACGGTCAGCCCGACGACGAGACCGATCGCCCCGCCCAGTTTCAAGGTCGCGAGGTAGGGCACAGCGCCGGCGGGAACGTGCACCTCGGCCGAGTTCTTCAACACGAACTCGGCCTTGAGATAGTCGGCGACCACGATGAACACGATCGCCGCGATGCACAACAGTGTGGCGATGAACAGGGATGTCGTCATGCGCTGTACCTGCCTACGGCGGCGATGGGGATCGTCTGTTCGGTCACTGCACTGACCCGTTGGGAGGCGGTGCGGAACCGGACCGTGTATACGCTCATCTGCAGGCTTCTCCTCGCTCGGTGGTGGACGTTCGGGGTGAGATGGGTGGTCTCGTCCATACCGACGTGGCCCGCCTCGGAAAGGTGACACCTGCACCACAGCCGCTACGCCGACCAGGGCAATCACTGGGACGTCCTGTACTACAGCTGCGGAGGCTGCTGGATCCGGTGCGCGGGGCGAGCCGTCATGCGGATCGTCCGGCGCCGTCATCGGCGATGCCGGGGCGAGTTACGCACTGGGACACGTCACCTGTCCGCTGAGCGCGGTCGTGGAGAAGATCTACCCGCCGGTGGCACTGCGGCGGGCAGTCGGCCCGGGAGGAGTTCATGTGCTCCTCGTGCTGCTGACCGCCCTGGCGGAGGTGGTGGCTGCTGACCAGCCGGTGCTCGCAGGCGTCTGCGCGGCGCTGTCGGCTGCCGGTGCCGTGGGGGGTGGTCCGTGAAGGGCGCAGGATGCAGCACTGGGCGCGTCTCAAGACCCGGGAGCTGTGCTTCTGGATCGCCGGCATCGACGAGCAGTTCAACTGAGCCGCGTCGGGCACCTTCCGTGCCCAACTTGCCCGCGGATACGTCATGGTGCCGCTGACCGTCCCCTTGTTCCGCGCGGCAGGCCCGCGTCAGCCAATCTGTTCGGCCAAGGCGACGATGATTCCTGCGGGGCCGCGGAGATTGCAGAGCCGGAAGTTGTTCTCGTACTGCGCTACCTCGCCGAGGAGTTCGGCGCCGTGGGCGCGCAGGCGGGCGATGGTGTCGTCGATGTCGTCGACGGCGAACATGACGCGATGCAGGCCCAGCGTGTTGGGCGGAGCGTTCCGCGGCTCGGCGTCGGATACCACGGGGGTGTGGTATTTGGTCAGCTCCAACTTGCTGTGGCCGTCCGGGGTCCGCATCATCGCAATCTCGCTCCGGACGCCGTCGAGACCCACGGTGCGGTCGGCATAAAGGCCTTCGATCTGCGCCTTGCCTTCCAGCTCCATGCCGAGCTCGGTGAAGAAGGCGACGGCCGCATCCAGATCGTCGACGACGATGGCGACGTTGTCCATCCGCAGAAGAGTCATGTCGCTGAGCCTAACGACTCTGGCTGAGCCGAACTGCCCGCCAACTTCATCGGTTCACCTGGTCCACGCAGTGGCGTCGTGGAACGGTCCACGGGCGCCACCGCCTGTGGTCAGCTGCCGCCCGCCGCAAGGCACCCCACTCGATCGACACATTGCACAATGGGCAAACTTGCCTGATGCGCAAGATTTGCTACCGTGGATGTATGGCCGATGGACTGCGGGAACGGAAGAAGCAGGAGCTGCGTGAGCAGCTGAGTCTGACCACAGTGCTGCTGGCCAGGGAACGTGGCCTGGCGAATGTGCGTGTGGACGACATCGTGGAGCGGGTCGGGGTGTCGCGTCGCACGTTCAGCAACTATTTCGCCAGCAAAGAAGAAGCCATCGCCGACCGGCATGTTCAGCGGACGCGCGAAGCGGCCGAGGCCCTTCGAGTGCGCCCTGCCGGCGAACTCTTGTGGGATTCGGTCACCACCGTGATCGTCGACCGCTATGCGGCCTGGGCCGGTGCCGCCGGGGCGCAGCCGAAGGAGGACCAGGACGGCCTGATCGCCATGCTCGGCGAGCCCGAGATGCAGGACGCCATCAGCCGTGGAGCGCGAGTCGCAACTTCCGTACTCGCGCAGGCGGTAGCGGACCGCCTCGGCACCGACGTGGGCGGCGACCTGCGCCCGACCTTGATCGCCAACGCCGCCCTGAGCACGCAGATGGCCACCCTCCACTTCTGGTTGCACACCGAACCGCCGACCGCGCTGGCCGCGCTGATGCGCGAGGCGTTCCAGCAACTCGGCGAAGGATTCGGCACCCTTCGGCTTCACGAGCCGCCGACCGCCGGCCAGGGAAAGGAAAACGCATCATGATCGACGTACTCATCGTCGGCGGCGGCCCGGTCGGGCTGTTTCTCGCCTGCGAACTGCGGCTTTCCGGAGCCAATCCCGTTGTCCTTGAGCGTCTGCCCGGGGCGAACCAGGCCGACAAGGCACACGGCCTCACCGGCCAGGTCGTACGTCTGATGGACCACCGCGGCCTGTACGAGGACTGCGGCGGACGCATACCTCCCACACCTGCACCCGAGTTCTTCTTCGGCGCCCTCCCTCTGCCGTTGCACACCCTTGGCGCTGACAATCCGATGCACCTGCTGCGGATCCATCAGCGTGACCTGGAGCGTGTGCTCGGCGAGCGGGCGTCCGAACTCGGCGTGGACCTGCGCCGTGGCTTCGAAGCCCGCTCCTTCAGCCAGGCGGAGGACCATGTCAATGTGGTCGCGGTCGGCGAGGACGGGGGCGAGACGACTTTCAACGCCCGCTTCGTCGTCGGCTGCGACGGGGCACGCAGCATGATCCGCAAGCAGTCCGGGATCGGTTTTCCCGGCTTCACCGACACCAACGTCGTGGACCGCAGCGCACTGGTCGGCCTCAGCGAGCACTTCCAGCCCAGGCCGGACGAACGCGTGGCCATCGCCGGACTCGGCGAAATCCCGGCGATCTTCCACCGCACCGAACGGGGCGTGTTCACCATCAGCCTCTCCCACCCGGAGCGGCCCTTCGTCCACACGACCGAGTGGGAGGACCACCCGGCCGGAAGTTATCCCGGCTCGGGCAGCCCGATCACACTGTCCGAAATGGAGGACAGCATCGAACGGGTCATCGGCGTACGTCTGCCGTTGACCGCACCCTCTGACGGTGCGCCCACGCTCCTCCGGCGCCTGTGCGGCCGCAACACGCGGCTGGCCGAGCGCTACCGCGACCGCCGGGTGTACCTCGCCGGGGACGCCGCACATGTTCATTCCGCCGCGGGCGGCCCCGGCCTCAACCTGGCGCTGCAGGACGCCGCGAACCTGGCCTGGAAACTGGCGGCCGAACTCCATGGCTGGGCCCCCGGCCACCTACTGGACAGCTACGAGAGCGAACGACGCGCCGTCGGGCAGAGGGTCTTCATGCAGACGCAGGCCCAGACCGCTCTCATGGCCCCCGGCAACAACGTGACGGCGCTACGGGACCTGTTCACAGAATTGCTGGGTCGCCGGGAGAACGTCCAACTCGTCGCCGACCTGATGGCGGGTTCCGACGTGAGGTACGACATGGGCGAAGAGAAGCCCGCCCCACCCACCGGCTGGTTCGTCCCCCCTCTGGATCTGACCACCGAAGACGGCCGGGAACAACGCCTCGCCGACCTCACGCACGACGCACGCCCGCTGCTGCTGGATGCCACGGACGACACCGAACTCGCGGCCGCGGCAGCACCCTGGGCCGACCGCGTGCGCCGGATCCCCGGCACCATCAAAGACGCCCCGGCCCCCGCACTCCTGATGCGTCCCGATGGGTACGTCGCGTGGGCAGGATCCGACCCCGCCGCCCTACGCACGGCATTGGCCAGATGGTTCGGCAAAGCAACGCCGCTGACGTGAACCGGTATCTCGGTCCCCACTGCCGAGTCAGAGGATGGACTCAGATACAGCCCTCGGGGGGCTACTCGCGCCCATATGGCACCGGCACCGCTTCGCCGGAGGCCCACCTGCCAGTACGGCGCGGGGAGTTCACCGGGCTCGGCGCCAAGTGACGCCGGGCGCTCGGGACTCCGAGGAGATGACCGCCCCCTTGCGCAGTGCTGCCACTCCCCCTCCGGACAGGGCGACTCTGGCGCTACGCGGAGGGTCGAAGAAGTCGACATGCCGACCATAGCGGTCGATCCTGTCCAGCACGACATGGCCGGGGCCTACCCCCGCGGCATCGGTCGCGGATTCAACACCGAAGATCTGCCCGGCCCGAGCATGAAGGCCGCCGGGTGGCAGCGGAGTTGCTGAAGCGCTTCGATCTGGCCGACGCAGCGAAGAACCCCACCCAGAGCTACTCGGGCAGCACGAGGCGCCGCCTCGACCTCGCCATGACGCTGGTCGGCGACCCGCGGATCATCTTCCTCGACGAGCCGACGACAGGGCTCGACCCGCGCTTCCGCCACAACATGTGGGGCATCATCCGCGGCCTGATCTCCGACGGCGTCACCGTCTTCCTCACCACCCAGTACCTCGAAGAAGCCGACGAACTCGCCGACCGTATCGCCGTGTTGAACGACGGCAAGTTCGCCGCCGAAGGCACGGCCGAGGAACTCAAGCGGCTCATCCCCGGCGGACACGTACGCCTCCGCTTCACCGACCCGGTCGCGTACGAGTCCGCCGCTGACGCACTGCGCGAGGTCACGCGGGACGACGAGGCACTGTCGCTGTCCATCCCCAGCGACGGCAGCCAGCGCGAACTGCGCTCCGTTGTGCGTGATGAGCGTCGTCCTCGTCGGCGCCGTCGGGGCGGCGATGGGCTTCCGGTCCACGGACGCCACGGCACTGGAGTGGATCGCGGCGTTCGGGCTGATCACGCTGTTCCCCGTGGCGCTCACCTGGATCGCGGTCGGCATGGGCGCGGCCAGTCCCAACCCCGAGGCGGCAGGGAATATGGCCATGCCGCTGATCCTCCTGCCGCTCATCTCCAGCGCCTTCATCCCGGCCGGTACGATGCCGGGCTGGTTCCAGCCCATCGCCCAGTACCAGCCCTTCACCCCCGCCATCGAAACCCTCCGCGGACTCCTGCTCGGCACCGAGATCGGCGACAACGGCTGGATCGCGACCGCCTGGTGCCTCGGCCTGATCGCGCTCGGCTACCGCTGGTCGACGGCGCAGTTCAACCGCGGCCCGAAGTAGCCGCGACGACCGCCACGTCACCGGCAGCCCCCACCGTGGCCACAGTGACCAGCTGCGTCACAATGAAGACGCTGCCCACCTCCACCGCCTGACTGGTTCCCGATCCGGGACGAGCCCTCGGAGCACGTCTGTGCCTGAGGGGGAATGGAGTTCCGCATGACGCCGAAGACACCCAAGACCGAACTCGACGCCCGCTACAGCTCCGCGCTCAACCCGCGCCCGGGTGCGGAGAACGTCACCGCCACCGACTGGGCCGAGGCCCAGCGCCAGATGCGGGACTCCGAGGTCTTCTGGATCACCACGGTCCGGCCGGACGGCCGGCTGCACGTCACACCGCTGATCGCCGCCTGGCACGACGGGTCCCTGCACTTCAGCACCGGGCCGGGCGAACAGAAGGCGAAGAACCTGGCCGGCAATGCCCACTGCGCACTCACCACAGGGCACAACTCACTCTCCGAAGGCCTCGACATCGTGATCGAAGGCACGGCGGAGCGGGTGACGGATCCGGCGCGCCAGAACCAGGTCATCGCCGCGTTCGAGGCGCAGTACGGGGACCACATCACCTCGCCGGAGGGCATGTTCCACGGCTTCGGCGACAGCATCCGCAAGGGCAACGACCTGCTGTTCGCGGTGACACCCGGCACGGCATACGGCTTCGGGCACGACGGTGCAGCGTTCAGCCATACGCGCTACACCTTCTAGCGGGCCCTGCGTACGACGGATGATCCACTCGTCGGCCTAGGAGTCGGTGCAGCGGAGGTTGCCTGGCTCCAAGACCGTCGTCCTCGGCGACGTCCAACAATCACGACCATGCCGCCGTGCTCATCGTCTGGAGCAGCGGCGAAGCTCCTTCGTGTGCCGCTCGCGAGCTTCCCGCAGGAGCCCACCACCGGATCTTCAGCTGCCTCCGGATGCATGCCGTTGTCGAAGTGCCCTCACCTCCTCGTATAGGTCGACTGCCTCTTGGCTGCGGCCGAGCTGCTCCAGACAATGCGCCTCGTCATTGCGGCTGACGAGGGCGTCGGGGTGCCCTGCCCCGAGAGCCCGCTCTCGGGTATCTGCCACGTGCCGGTACTCCGCGAGGGCATCGGCCCAGCGGTCGAGCCATCCGAGAGCGACGGCGACCTCGCGTCGGCTGACGAGTGTGTCGGGGTGGTCGGGGCCCAGTACCCGCTCGCGGAGGGAGCACACGTCGCGGGCCTCCGCGAGCGCCTCGTCCCAACGGTCGAGCCGTCCGAGGTTTACGCCAAGACCGTGGCGGGAGCGAAGGGTCTCGGGGTGGTCAGGGCCGTGGACACGACTCCGGTCGTCGATCAAGTCCTGGTACAGCGTCAGGGCGTCCGCACTGCGGTCGAGTCGGCCGAGACTGATGCCGACTTCGAAGCGCGGCGAGGGTGTCGGGATGGTCCGGACCGAGAGCCTGGGCACGGGCATCGGCGACCTCTCTGTGCGACCGCAACGCTTCGTCCCAGCGACCCAACTGGCCGGACATATACGCGACTTCATAGCGCGATACGAGCGTGTCCGGATGGTTGGGGCCGAGCACGCGCGCATGGGCTGCAGCCACCTCGCAAGCCAGGCGGTACGACTCCTCAAGTCGTCCGACGCGGCTCAGGCTGTACGCGAAGCTATGGCGGCATCGCAGAGTGTCGGGGTGCTCGGCGCCCATCAGGCGCTCGCGGGCGGCGAGCACGGCTGTGTAGATCAGATGCGCTTCGAGGTGGCGACCCAACTGGCCAAGGGTATAGGCCGTCTCTTGACGGGCGGCCAGCGTGTCAGGGTGGTCGGCGCCGAGCACCCGTTCCCTCGCCTCAGCCGTCCAGAGCTGATCCACCTGTTCCCGAGTAGTCCCTCCCCCGCCCACCGAGCCACCCCACCGGACGCAGTCCTGCCCGGCCTTCGGCCGACGCAGTGATCCACCGCCGTCTACTGCATCGGCTGGGAGGTCACGGTCCCGGCCGCAGACAGGTTCCTTTCGTCTCCGTCGGCCAAGCCAGGGGGCTATGCCTGTTGCCCCCTGGCCCCGTCACTCGCACCCATCACCCGGTACATGCCGATCGAGTCGTGCGTGGCGGTGTCGGCGAAGCCGAACTTCTCGTAGAGGAAGCATGCGGGGCCGTCCGCAATCAGCGAGACATAGGCGGTGGCGGGCGCCCGGCGTTCCAGTTCGTGGGTGAGCGCGGCCATGATGCGCTTACCGAGGCCGCGTCCCTGGTGTGCGGGGTGTACGCAGATGTCGACGATCTGGAACGCGGTGCCGCCGTCACCGATGACGCGCCCCATGCCGATCGGCTCACCCTGGTGCCGGAGGATCACCCCGTGCCAGGTGTTGGGCAGGGCGAGCGCGACCGCTTCCGGGGCTTTGTCCGAGAGGCCGGCATCGGTGCGCAGTCGACGGAAGACCTCCACGGAGGGCACGCCAACGCTCAACTCGTACGGGTCGTTCAAGCTGGCCACTTCCGATCGTGCGATGTGTCATGTGTCGCGTCATGTGTCATGTGTGATGCGTACGGGGGCGGCGACCTGCCGCAGTGCACCGCTCGTTGGCCAGTGTCCCTCTTCTGCGTGCTCGCCATGGAATCTGAGCTGCGCTTCGAACCAGTCGTGCAGGGCGTCCAGCGGGCGCTTGCCGATGGTCCGGGCTTACTTGCTCTTGGCGGGGATCAGCCACAGGGCGATGACGGCGGAGACCGCGGCCAGGCCCGTGGCGACGAGGAACGCGTCGTCGAAGCCGGCGCCGGCCTGGGCGCCGGCGTGGGCGGCGATGCTCGTTGCGGCGGCGCTGGATACGGCCGCCGCGCCGGCCGAGGCGCCGAACTCGTGGAAGGTGCTGACGATGCCCGACGTCACCCCGGCCTCATGGGGAGCGACGCTGGCGAGCGCGGTGGCGGAGGCGACGACGAACAGGGCGCCCAGTCCGGCCGCGGCGACGCTCACGCCGGTGACCATCGCGGCGGTACCGGACCAGAGCACCGGCACGAGGAACCCGGCGGCTGCCACAGCCAGCGAGACCACCGCCAGCAGCCGCGCTCCCAGACGGCCGATCACGCGGCCGGCGGCCGCCGCGGCGGCCATGGTCAGCAACGCCACCGGCAGGAACAGCGCTCCGGTCACCAAGGCACCGTGACCCTCGCGGTTCTGGAGGTAGAAGGAGCCCAGGAAGAAGGCCCCCACCATCAGCGCCGTGGTGACAGCGATCACGAAGATCCCCGCTACCACCGGGCGTCGGCCGAGCAGCCGCAGGTCCATCAGCGGTGTCGTCGCCCGGCGTTGCCACAGGGCGAAGGCCCCGTAGAGGAGTGCCGCCGCGGCGACCAAGGCAACGGTGACGCTGTCCAGCCAGCCGTGGTCACCGGCACGGATCAGGGCGTAGATGAGAGCGCCCGTCGCGGCGGCGACCAGAGCGGCACCGGGTATGTCGAGGGAACCGGTGGCTGCCCGAGGCAGCCGGGGCAGGATCCGGGCCAGCGCGACGAGGACCGCCAGGCCGACGGGGACGTTGACGAAGAAGACCCAGGCCCACCCCGGGCCCGCTGTGATCAAGCCGCCCAGGAGCACTCCGAGGGCGGCGCCCCCGCCGCCGAGCGCCGACCAGATGCCCAGCGCGCGGTTGCGCTCGTCGCCGTCGAACAACCGCACCACCACCGACAGAGCCGCAGGCGAGAGCATCGCCGCACCCACTCCCTGCGCGATCCGGGAGGCGAGCAACAGCGGGGCACCGGTGGCGAATCCGGCGGCCAAGGACGCAACAGTGAACACCGCGAGCCCGGCCAGGACCATGCGCTTCGGGCCGAACAGATCCGCGGCCCTGCCACCGAGCAGCATCAGACTGCCGAACGCGAGCGCGTATCCACTGACCACCCAGGTCAATACCGCGCGGCTCAGGTCCAGTTCGGCGCCCATGTCAGGCAGGGCGATCGCGACCACGGTGATGTCGAGGATCAGCATCAACTGGGCCAGCCCCAGGAGCCCCAGGGCTGTCCAGCGCAGCGGATGCGGCGCGTTCGCTGCGCGCGTGGTGGATTCCGTGTCGCTCATGACGCTCACCTCTCAGCTCTCAGGTCTCAGCTCTCAGCCATAAGTCGTACAGCTATGTTCAAGTTATACACCCGGGGGGTATAAAGCAAACAGTGCTGTACGACTTGGTGGGTTACTCTGGGAGCATGGGCAGCAAGAACTCCACGGCAACCAAGCGTGCCGACGCTCTGCGCAGCATCGAGGCGATCGTTCAGGCCGCGACCGACTGTCTCGGACAGAATCCGGATGCCAGCCTGAGCGAGATCGCCCGGACCGCAGGCGTGGGCCGGGTGACGCTGTACGCGCACTTCACCTCCCGCGCGGAGGTCGTCGACGCGGCGGTGAGCCGCGCCATCGACCGGGGCAACGAGGCGCTGGACACGGTCGACCTGACCGGGAACCCTCAGCTCGCCCTGACCCGGTACATCGAGGCCGGCTGGCACTTGGTGGACCAGGCGCGGGCCCTGCTCACCGCCGCGCAACGAGAACTCTCCGCCGGACGCATCCGGGAACTGCACGCCGGGCCCGCCGCCCGGGTCGAGGCACTGCTCGCCCACGGACGTACTGAGGGGGTCTTCCGTACGGACTTGCCGATCGCCTGGCTGGTCAATGTCCTGCACGCGGTCATGCACAGCGCGGCAACGGAGATCCGCGCCGGCCGTCTCACCTCGGACCGCGCCGCCGACCACATCACGGCCACAGTGCTCGCCGCCTTCACACCGCCGGGAACACCGGTACCCGAGCCTGGCGCCGGAGTGTGACGAAGGGAGAACTCGCCGATCTCGTGGCGCCCCTGGCTCAGTAGGTGACGATGATCCGACGTGCCAGGCCGATCCCGGCCACGGTGCGCAGCGCGTCCGCGGGCCCGACCAGGACGGCACGCCGGGTCACCACCGCCATGTCCGGACCTGGCACGACGGTCAGCACGGCGAGGACGCCGAGTGCGGCTGCCCAGTGGGTCAGCATGCTGCCGCTCTCCTCCTGGCCCAGCCGGTCGCGTTCGGGGTGATGCGCGTGCGGTGGCTCAACTAGGTTTCAACTCCGGCCCTTTCAGGTGCCGTCCTGTCAACGGGCGGCGGTGGAACCCGGATTGGCGTCCGTGCCCTCGGTGCTCAGCAACACGACCACCGAGGAGGGGCCGAGCCCCAACCTCGCACGCCGTTCGTCGGCGCCCGCACCGGTGAGTCCCGCGCGGAGACCGGCGAGCGTCGCGGCCCCGCACGGGCCCGAGGACACATCGAGTGCCGCGAGGTCGGCAGCAGCGCGGGCGCTGTCCGCGTCGCGGATGGCTACAGCGGCATCCAGCCCGCCGTAGAGGTAGGGCCAGGCGATGCTGGAGGGGGTACCGCAGTTCAGGCCGGCCATGGCGGTGTCGCCGGTGGTGACGCTGACGGGTTCGCCCCTGGTGAGAGATTCCAGGACGCAGGCCGCGGCCTCCGGCTCCACCGAAAGGAGCGCGGGCGCCTGTCCGGAGGGACGGCTGCGGTAGTGGGTGACGACGGCTTGGGCGAGGGAGCCCACACCCACTGGTACGGAGACGAGGTCGGGTCCTTCGGGGACTCCCTGCGCCGCCAGCTGTTCGTCGATCTCGGCGCAGAGGGTGGAGTAGCCCTCGACGATCCACCCCGGGATCTGTTCATAGCCCGGCCAGGCGGTGTCCTGGACCAGGATCGCGTCCGGCCCGGAAGCCGCCTCGGCCGCCAGGCGCACCGTCTCGTCGTACGCCCCTGCCACCTCGGTGACCTTCGCCTGCTCGGCGACGATGGCCGCTACGGCCTGGGGATGCACGCCCTGAGGGACGAAAACGTGGGCGTGTTGGCCCAGCAGGCGCGCCATGCGGGCGACCGCTCTGCCGTGGTTGCCGTCGGTGGCTGTCACCAGCGTGACCGGTCCAGGTCCGCTGCCGTTCGTGGCCCGCTCGGCAAGGACGCGGTGGACGGCCCAGGACGCGCCGAGCGCCTTGAACGCGGGCAGCCCCAAGCGGTTCGACTCGTCCTTGACGAAGACCCGGCCGGCTCCCAGCTCCCTTGCCAGCGAAGGGAGTTCGGTCAACGGTGTCGGTGAGTAATCGGGCAGCGAGGAGTGGAAGTCGCGTACATCGGTGGATGCCGGTGCACACCGCCAGTCACGGGCACCGGGCCGCGCGGACCACGGCAGCGTGCGGGCGGACCACGGCGGCGTACGGAAGGGGTCAACTTGCTCAGACATACGAACAGGATCCGACGCCCGTTATGATCGGTCCAGCGAATGTTTCCGACCATCATCCATCGGCATAGCCGATCATTGGGTGAGGTCGCTCGACGAAGGGCGAGGAGAGCGGTCCAGCGATGTTCGATCTGCACCGGCTGCGTCTGCTCCGCGAGCTCAAGCACCGCGGCACTCTGGCAGCCGTCGCCTCCGCCCTTTCGTACGCCCCGTCCTCCGTCTCTCAGCAGCTCTCGCAGCTGGAGTCCGAAGTCGGCGTCCCGCTCCTTGAACCGGTCGGGCGGCGGGTGCGGCTGACCGAGCAGGCCGAAATCCTCGTCGCCCATACCGAAGCGGTCCTCGAACGCCTGGAGCGCGCCGAGGCGGACATCGCCACCTCTCTGACCGACCTGACCGGCACCCTGCGCATCGCCTCGTTCCAGACCGCCGCCCTGACCCTGGTCCCGGCCGCCCTCGGTCTGCTGAGCGACCTGCACCCGCACCTGCGCGTCCACGTCACGCACATGGAGCCGGAAGCAGCCCTGCCCGCCCTGCAGGCGCGCGACTTCGACCTGGTCCTCGCCGAGGAGTACCCAGGCAACCCCAACCCGCGGCCAGCCGAGCTCGAACAGGAGGACCTCCTCGACGACCCTCTCCGCCTCGCCCTGCCGATCCCCACCCACGGCACGGACCGCGACGGCCCCATGGCGGCGCTCCGCTCGCTCGCCGACCACCCCTGGGTGATGGAGCCCGCGGGAACGCCCGCCCGTCACTGGGCCACGACGCTCTGCCGCAACGCCGGTTTCGAACCCGACGTACGGTTCGAGACCACCGACCTCCTGCTCCACCTCCGCCTCGTGGAACAGCGACACGCCGCCGCTTTCCTGCCCGACCTCGTCTGGAGCGGAGAGCCCCCCACCATCGCCTTGCAACGACTCCCCCACGGCCAGCGCGCACGCCGTGTCTTCACCGTCGTACGCCGTGGCCGCAGCAGGCACCCCGCCATCCTGGCCTGCCGGGACGCCCTCCGCAGGGCAGCTGCCGACCGACACGGCACAGACCGCCGGCCGACTGGCGACGGCTGGTGATGGCTGGTGATGGCTGGTGATGGGCACACTCGGTGAGTTCGCGGGCACCGATCTCCCGGCGCCTACGCCGGGCTGAGCCTCAGGTCACGGCCTGCTTGACCAGCGCCGCGATCATCGCCTCGGCCGCATCGCTCACCTCGGTCAGCGCATACGCCGTCGGCCACAGGCCGCTCCCGTCGTCCAGGTTTGCCTCAGGCGTGAACCCGAACGTCGAATAGCGCTCCTTGTCCGCCTGCCCGCTGCGGAAGAAGCACACGACCTTACCCTTCCTGGCATAGGCCGGCTGTCCGTACCACAGCTTCGGCGACAGCTCCGGGGCGTCAGCGACCACGATGGCGTGGACGCGCCCGGCCAGTGCACGGTCCGGCTCCGGCATCTCCGCGATCTTCGTCAGCACTTCCCGCGCTTCAGCTGCCGCCTTATGCGCGCCACGCCCGCGCCGGGCCTCCGCCTTCAGCTCGGCAGCCCGGTCCTTCATGGCCGCGCGCTCCTGCTCGGAGAATCCCTCCGCCGAGGACGTCCTCTTGCTCTTCCCGCCGGCACTCGACGCCGCACCCATCGCCGCTCCTCTCCACTCGTACGTCTGTGACGTGCCGATCACGCTATAAGGCGCTGGGAGGTCGTGCTTCTTCATTCCTGATCGATGCCACCGGCCCTGCCGAGGGGCTCGGCGTTGTCGATGGACCGACTACCAGGGGTTGATGAAAGGCGGGGGGTCGCTGTGGCGGGTTCCGTCGCCTCCAGGCCGATGGCCTCAAGGTGCTCGGCGAGAGCGCTGTCGGCGATCTGCAGGTCGCCGATCTCGGTCATGTTGAGCCTGTGAAGAGGCCGTTCAAGAGCTACCGGCTGGCTCGGTGTGGCGGGTAGCGGACATGGCAAGCGGTCCGGGCCCGCTCTCGGGCCGGACCGCTCACCGCGTGCTACTCCTCGCTAGGACGCTCGGGCCACCGGGTGGAAGTTGATGCGTTCACGGGTGACGGGATAGCCCGCCTTGGCGAAGTTCGCGGCCATGGGGAAATTGCCCTGGTCCGTCGCCCCGCTGACGAACTCCGCGCCCTGCTCGACGAGGAGGTGGGTGCACTCCGCGAGGAGGTCGTACGCGTAGCCGTGACCGCGCTGTTCCGGGACGACGCCGATGAAGCCGATGGTCGGGCCTGAGGGGTTGCGGGCCGGGATGTGGATCCCTGCCAGGTCACCCTCCGGCGTGTGCGCGATCTGCCACCACTCCCGCGGGGAGGGGCACCAGTGGAAGAAGTCGAGTTCCTGCTGGGCGGCCTGGTCGAGGCCGCCCTGCTCGATGGCCTTGAGGGCGTGGGCGTCCAGGGTGACGGAGTGGATGCGGCGCAATGCGTCGAAGAACACGGTGTCGTCGGGCTCGGCGCTGAAGCGCAGGCGTCCGGGCCGCTCGGGCAGACCGCGCTCCGGGGTCCAGCGGTACAAGAAGCGTTCCACCAGGAGTTCGTACCCTGCCGCTCGTGCGGCGGTGAAGCGCGCCTCGGCGCCGGCGCGCAGGTCGGCCTTCTCCCGCCAGCCGCCGGGCAGATTGATCTCCAGTTCGACCTGCCAGGGAGCGGAGCGCAGGAGTTCGGCCCCGGCCTCCTCCTCGCCCTCGGCCACGTCGAACCAGTTGATGTTGACGGGCTCCGGGTCGTCGGGGCCACCCCACCACGCGCCGCGTGCGACGACTTCGCCGTCGCGCAGGGCGACGCGCTTCCAGTCGGGGCGGAACTGGGTACGCCGATGGCTTTCACGGGCGCCCAGCGGGTCGGGGAGTACGTCGAAGAGATGGGCGTCGCTCGCGGAGAGCGCGCGGATGACCGGATCGGTCATGGATTCCTCCGGGATACAGGCTGCTTGGAGCGCTCCCGGTCAGGACTGACGATCCACGCCGGGACTGCGGAAGAGGGAGCGCTGGAAAGGTGTCAACTGCACGGCACGCGCCTCCTTCCATCCGTCTCAGGGCGTGAAGCCACAAGGTACGTGACCTCCAGCGGGTCCGTCCACGGATTTTCGCGTCGGCGATGAGTTCTCCCGTCTGACGCCGTCTTACCTGGTGAACGCCTAACTTCCTTCCCCATCGAGAGCTCCTGAACAGGCGGTATCCGTGATGGACAAGCAGTTCACAGCGACTCTGCAGAAGAGCCCGAACAAGGGCGGCTGGACCTACCTCGTGTGGCCCGAGTCGGCCGAATTCTTCGGCACCCGCGGTCTGGTGAAGGTCCGGGGCACGATCGACGGTCATCCGTTCCAGAGTTCGTTCATGGCTCTGGGGGACGGCACGCACAAGCTGCCCGTGAAGGCGGACGTGCGCAAGGCGATCGGCAAGGAAGAAGGGGACACCGTGACCATTCACCTGAAGGAGCGGGTGGACGCCTGACGCCGGAAACGGTGGCCGCCACACGGCTCAGCCAACCGGCTGAGCCAACTCCCCCAACTGCGGGTGCGGACGGCCGACGACGGCGACGGCGAAGACGTCCGGAGCCGCGCAGCGCCCTCGACCCCTCAGGCGGCCGACCGTGGCAGTAAGTTCTGAATAGTGGTTCACTTCTTTCATGGCCTACCGCAAGACCCCTGCTGAAATCCGCCGCCTCGAAGCGACCCGCGAACGCCTGATCACCTGTGCCACCGACGTCGTCGCCGAGGTGGGCTGGGCACAGGCGTCCGTGACCGCCGTCGCCGACTCGGCCGGAATCGCGGCCGGCTCGGTCTATCAGCACTTCCCGTCCAAGGCCGCGCTCGCCGTGGAGGTCTTCCGGCGGGCCGCCGGACGCGAGGTGGAGGTGCTCGGTGAGGTGCTGCACGGGCAGGGCGACCCGATCGAGCGCCTGAGCCGGGGTGTGGAGGTCTTCGCCCGACGTGCCCTGGAGAACCGTGGCCTGGCATACGCCCTGCTCGCCGCCCCCGCCGAACCCGCGGTCGGCGCCGAACGCCTCGACTTCCGGCGCCGCTACCGCGCGCTGTGGGCCGAGGTGGTGCACGAGGGCATGGCCGAGGGACTGCTGCCCGCCCAGAACGCCGAGATCACCGCGGCCGCGCTCACCGGGGCGATCGGGGAGGTCCTCGTCGACCCGCTCGGCACCCCGGACGAGAGCGCCACCGGCGATCTCCTCGCCGAACTCACCGCCACGGCTCTGCGCTGCGCGGGCGCCGCCCCGACCGCCTGACCGACCCCGCCGACTTGGAGGAGCCCTCATGCCCGCGACCAGCCACCCCACCGCTGTGACCCACGAAGTGACCAACCAGGCACCGCCGTTGACCGGCCACGATGCCGCGGACGACCCGGTCCTTGTCGAGGGTGTCCGCCGGGAAGGCGCCGAGTGGCACCTCGACGACCTGCACCGCTTCGGACGCGTCGTCGGCGGTGAGGAGGCGCGCACCTGGGCGGAGCAGGCCAACCGCCACGAACCCGAGCTGCGTACCCATGACCGCTACGGCAACCGCGTGGACGAGGTCGACTTCCACCCCGCGTACCACTCGCTGATGGCCGCCACGGTCGGCGCGGGCGCCGCCGGTGCCGCCTGGGCGGACGAGCGTCCGGGCGCACACTTCGCGCGCGCGGCGACCTTCATGGTGGCGACCATGATGGAGCAGGGCCACATGTGCCCGGTCTCCATGACGTACGCCGTCGTCCCCGCCCTGCGGCGCGCTCCCGACCTCGCCAAGGTGTACGAGCCGCTGCTCACCAGCAAGGTCTACGACCCGGGCCTGCGCACGCCGGCGGGCAAGCGCGGCCTGCTGGCCGGGATGGGCATGACGGAGAAGCAGGGCGGCACCGACGTGCGCGCCAACACCACGGCCGCGGTGGAACAGGCCGACGGGACCTGGCGGTTGCGCGGTCACAAGTGGTTCACCAGCGCCCCGATGAACGATCTGTTCCTCGTGCTCGCCCAGGCGCCCGGCGGCCTGTCCTGCTTCCTGGTGCCGCGTGTGCTCCCCGACGGCAGCCGCAACACGTTCCGCATCCAGCGGCTCAAGGACAAGCTCGGCAACCGCTCCAACGCGAGCAGTGAGCCCGAGTTCGACGACACGGTGGCCTGGCTCGTCGGGGACGAGGGCAAGGGCGTGCGGACCATCATCGACATGGTGACGATGACGCGCCTGGACTGCGTGCTCGGTTCCGCCGGGCACATCCGCGAGTCCCTCGCGCAGGCCGCGCACCACACCCGGTACCGGTCGGTGTTCGGCGCCAAGCTCATCGACCAGCCGCTGATGCGCAACGTGCTCGCCGACCTCGGCCTGGAGTCGGAGGCCGCCACCACCCTCGGCCTGCGCCTGGCCGGGGCCGCCGACCGGGCCCAGCAGGGCGACACCGGCGAGCGCGCGTTCCTGCGCCTGGCCACCGCCGTCTCCAAGTACTGGGTGTGCAAGCGGCAGCCCGCCGTCGTCGCCGAAGCGCTGGAGTGCCTGGGCGGCAACGGTTATGACGAGGCGTCAGGCATGCCGCGCCTGTACCGGGAGGCACCGCTCAACGGCATCTGGGAGGGCTCCGGCAACGTCAACGCCCTGGACATGCTGCGCGCCCTGACCCGCGAGCCCGAGTCCCTGCACGCCTTCCGTACGGAGATAGAGGCGGCCGCCGGCGCCGACCGCCGACTGGACGCCGCCTGGCGGGAGTTGAACGGTCAGCTGGTCCTGGCGGAGGACGCCCCGCTGCGCGCCCGCCGCCTGATCGAGCGTGCGGCCCTGGTGCTGCAGGGCTCGCTGCTGGTGCGGCACGCTCCGGCCGCCGTCGCGGACGCGTTCTGCGCCTCACGCCTCGCCGGGGACCAGGGCCTGGCCTTCGGGACGCTGCCGCCGGGCACCGACTTCGGGACGCTGCTGGAACGACTTCCGGCCTGACTCGCCACCAAGTACGCGTCCTGGTCGGTTCGCTGGGCGGCGAGCCGCGTGAACTGCAGTGAGTGGTCGAAGATGTCGCTGACCCGAGCATCGGACAGGCCGTGCCAGCCGTGCTCCGCGCCGGGCACGGTCCGCAGGTGCACCGGTACGCCCATCCCCTTCAGCCGCGTTGCGAGATCCCGGCTGTGGGAACACGGAACCATCGTGTCCTCCTCGCCGTGGACGAGGAGGAACGGGGGTACGTCCGGGTGGACCTGTGCCAGCGGGCTGGCGGCTCGGGCGTGTTCCGCGGCGCCCGCCGGGGCCTCCCCCAGCAGCAGGGCTTCCGGTGTGGTGGAGGACTGTGGATCGTAGTGGCCACGCGGGGTGGTCAGATCGCTGGGCCCGTACCAGATGACGGCGGCGACAGGGGCCGGTTCGGTATGGGTGAGGGCCAGGAGGGAGGCCAGGTGCCCCCCGGCGGATTCGCCCCACAGCACCGTGCGGCCGGTGTCAAGGCCCAGCTCGGCTGACCGCAGGCCGAGCCAGCGCAGTGCGGCGCGGAGGTCTTCGAGGGGCGCGGGGAAGTGGGCTTCGCCGCTGAGCCGGTAGTCGACACAGGCAACGGCCATACCGGCCGCGGCGATACGCGCGAACGGGCCCGGAGACCAGTCGCGCGTCAGCATGCCCAGGTCGTCGCGCCGTCCTCGGCACCAGGCACCGCCGTGCACGAACAGCACCAGCGGAACGGCGCCCGGCCCGGTGTGCTCGGGCAGCCAGAGGCCCAGTTCCAGCGGGCGGCTGCCTTCGAGGTCGGCGAAGGGAACGCCCCGCAACACGCGTACGCCCGGCCCGCATCGGGCTGCGGGAGGAAGCGGCGCGATGTCGGGGTGGGGCGCGGCGATCAGCTCGCGGAGGGGATGGGCGGCGGTCACCGGGTGCGCCACTGGTGGTCGGGGAGGAACTGGACGTCGTACTCCTGGGGCACGGTGGCGAACCGGTGCGGCTGGGGCACGTAGGGCTTGGGCGGCAGGCCGAGGGCGTCGGCGGGGGTGCCGAGGGTCTCGAAGAAGCGCTCGAAGGTACCGCCGGGTCCGGCGGCGACGCCGACGACCTGACTGTGGTGGCGTTCCATGCGGTAGGCGTGCCGGCAGTTCTTGGGGACGAACCCGAAGTCGCCCGGGGTGAGCAGCTTTTCCTGCTGCTCCCCCTCGGTGTCCTCGACGAACAGCCGGACGGCGCCCTGGGTGATGTAGAAGACCTCGTGGGTGTCGGTGTGCAGATGAGCCGGGATGATGTCGCCCTTGGGGCCCTCGACGGTGAAGAAGTTGAAGGTGTTCTCCGTCTGCTCGCCGCCCGCGTAGATCGTGATCAGGTCGCCGAACAGGTGCGCACGGTCCCCCTCGCCCTTCTCGATGAAGTAGGGCTTGCCCGGCTCGGCGGGTATGCGCGAAGCGCTCCGGTAGCGAGTGGCGTACTCGATGGTCATGACTCTCCCCTGGGCTCGCGCCTGCAAGCGTCGCGGAAACGTCAGGCTGCCTGACGTATGGAATGTCAGGTAGCCTGACACATGACCGTGCCAGCCGCCAAGGCCGTCTTCGTGAGGACCACTGATGAATCCCGCCGACCGAGACCTCCCGCAGCTGCTGGGCGGCGCCCGCCGCTGGTTCGACGAGGCGCTGCTGGCCGCCCTGCAAGAGACGCCCGGGTCGCAGGTCTCTTTGACGCAGCTGGGTCTGTTCAGCGTGCTCGACGAGGACGGCACGACGGTGTCCGAGCTGGCCCGGCGGATGGGTGTGACCCGGCAGACGGCGCATCAAGCCGCCCACGGGCTGGTGGACCTCGGGCTGCTGGAGCAGGTGCCCGACCCCGCTTCCGGCAGGCGACGGCTGATCCGGCGCACCCCGGAGGGACAGCGAGCGCATCAGCGGGCCAGCCTCGTCCTGGAACGGCTGGAGGAGACGCTCGCCGAGCGGATCGGCCGAGACGCGGTCGCCGCGCTGCGCTGCGCACTGGAGGCGCCCTGGGGGCCCGTGCCGACCCTCGGGACTTCTGAGCAATAGCACCTGGGAGTACGTCGCCGCGTACAGCGAGCCTGTGGGAAACGGCTGACGCCCCGACCCGGGTCTGGCGCTTCCGCGACGGATGTGCGGCGGACGGCCGGGCGGGCCGTCCCTGCGCGCCAGGAGCATGGGGAGTGTCGGGGGCGTCAGGAGTGTCAGGGCCTCAGGAGTTCCGGGAGCGCATCTGCTCCACGCCGGACACCATGCACTCGAGGCCGTCGTGGAACCGCTGGCCCGTGCTGCTGGAAGCGCTGCGCTTGACGTAGTCGGCCAGGGACGCGGGGTGGTCCTGGGTCGCCATGCCGAGGTAGGGGCCGAGGCGGTTCACCCAGTCCTCCTCGCTCTCGGCGCTCTGGCGGGCCATGGCCTGCCAGGACGCCTCGGACAGGGCGGCGCCCACGGTGTAGTAGTAGATCGCCGAGAGCGCGGAATCGAGCTGCCTCGGGGAGAATTCGGCCTGCTCCAGGATCTCGATGATGGCGCTGGTATGCGCCAAGGCGCGTGGCCCCACCGGGGGGTGACCGCCCATCAGCTCGATCATCCAGGAGTGCCGCAGCAGCACCTCGAAAAGGTCAGCCGCGCCCGCCTTGATGTCCTCGCGCCAGTCCCCCGCCCCGGAGCGAGGTGGCGGATCGGGGAACACCTCGTCGATGGCCAGTTCCAGCAGGTCATCTTTTGTCGGCACATGCCAGTACAGCGACATCGGCGCCGAGTTCAGTGAGTCCGCGAGCTGACGCATGCGCAGGTTGCGGACACCTCCTTCGTCCAGGAGACGCACCGCCGCCTGCACGATCTGTTCGCGGCTCAGCGGCTGCCTCGTCGGCCGCTGCTTCATCTCGCGCAGCCAGATCGAGCCGGGTTGGCCTTTCGGTGTGGTTTCTCGTCCAGAAGTTTCATTCACGGCCCTATGCTAACGCAGTCTCGTACGACGTACGATAGCTGGTATGACGTACGGGACCAGTTGACGGAATCCCGAAGGAGGACAGTCATGGACGGCGTGGTGCACGGAAAGCAGGGCGCGGGCCGCGGAGGAGGTGAGGGCGGTGGCGGCGGCGACATCCCCGGGGCGAAGAACCGGTGGGCGGTCCTTGGAGTCCTCTCGCTGAGCCTGCTGGTCGTCGCCCTTGACCTGACGGTGCTGAACGTGGCGCTGCCCACGCTCAGCACCGAACTGCAGCCCTCGTCGGTGCAGTTGCTGTGGATCGTGGACGTCTACTCGCTCGTCGTCGCCGGGCTGCTGATCAGCTGCGGCACACTGGGCGATCGCGTGGGCCGCAAACGTTTCCTGTGCCTGGGCTTCATCGTCTTCGGCGCCGCGTCCGCCACCGCGGCCTGGGCGAACGGGCCCGAGTTGCTGATCGCGGCCCGCGCGCTGCTCGGTATCGGCGCCGCGATCATCATGCCGTCGACGCTGTCGATCATCCGGAACGTGTTCACCGACCGCAAAGAGCGAACGGTCGCGCTCGCCGTGTGGGCGACGATGTCCGCGGCCGGTGCGGCGGTCGGACCGGTGGTCGGCGGTGTCATGATCGAGCACTTCTGGTGGGGCTCGGTCTTCCTCATCAACGTGCCGATCATGGTGTTCGCCCTGATCGCCGCACTGACCCTGGTGCCGGAATCCCGGCACCCGAATCCGCCGCGCTGGGACACCGTCGGAGCGCTGCTATCCGTCACCGGCCTGATCTCCCTCGTGTACGCGATCCAGCACGGCGGCGCCAAGGGCCTGGAGGCGCAGACGATCATCACGGGCGTCCTTGGCCTGGTGCTGCTCACCGCCCTGGTGGTGCGGGTGCTGCGCATTCGCGATCCGCTCTTCGACCCGAAGCTGTTCCGCGACCGCGCCTTCTCCGTGGCGGTGGTCTCCGTGGTCCTTGCCATGTTCGGCATGGGCGGCCTGATGCTGCTGCTCACGCAGCACTGGCAGTTCATCGGCGGCGCATCGCCGATGGAGTCGGGGCTGCGGCTGCTGCCGCTGCTCCTGGCCACCATGATCGGCGCCCCGATCATGTCCGTCATCGTCCCGAGGTACGGGACGCGGTACGCCATGATGATCGGGATGGGCCTGATCGGCGCCGCGTTCTTCGTCCTGATGAACGTCGAGCCCGACACCGAGTACTGGGTCTTCGCCATCGCCCTCGCGGGCATCGGCGCGGGCGCGGGCTGTGCCATGACGGCCGCGTCGGACTCCATCATGTCGACGGCCGACGCGGACACCGCGGGCGGCGCCGCGGGCATCGAGGAGACCTCCTACGAACTCGGCAACGGACTGAGCGTGGCGATCATGGGCAGTGTGGCGTCCGCGCTGTTCCGCAGGGAGATGGACGACCCCGTCGCCGGGGTGGACCCGAAGTCCATGGACGCCGCGCGCGAAGGCCTCGCCGATGCCGTCGGGGTGGCCGGTGCGCTGCCGGGCGCCGCCGGGCAGGAGTTGAAGCGGCGTGCCGACCAGGCGTTCGCGGACGCGTTCGGGGTCACCTCGCTGTGCACCGGCATCATCCTCGTCCTGGTGGCGATCGCAGTCTTCCTGTTCATCCCGCCCTCCGCGGGGCGGATCACCGCGTCCGCCGAGGGCGGCGGTGACGCACCCGAGGCCGGCGTGGACCTGGTGAAACAGGAATCGAGGGAGTCCGCCCAGGACCACCCCGAGCCCGTTGACCGTCCCTGACGGTACGGAGAAGCCGGGGCCCGCAACGGGCCCCGGCTGTCCGGCCGTTGTGCCCGGGCCCTCGCGCGCCGCGCTCTCCATGGGCCTGGGCACTGCTCAGGATGCTTGCTTGCGGCGCTCGACGAGTTCCACGATCCGGTCGAGCCGCTCCAGCTCGACCACTTCGTCGTCGGTGATCTCCACGCCGATGCGCTTCTCCAGGGCGAGGGCGAACTCGACCGACGCCAGGGAGTCCAGGCCGAGGTCCTCCAGCGTGGAATCCGGGGCTATCTGGTCCTCGGAGATCTTGAATTCATTGGTGAGCAGTAACTTGACCGTTTCGTACACCGTTTCCTCCGGGGCGCTGTGTCGGTGGTGCGGGCGCGGGCGGTTGACCCGCGCCGGGCGGAAGCCTCGGGCCGCGCTGCGAGAGCCTCAACCGCGATAGGTGTGCACGGCCAGGGCCGTCACGTCCGGCCACGTCAATGACGCCGCGCCCCAAGCGAGCCCGCCGCCGAACGCGGCGAGCAGTACCCGGTCCTCGGGACGCAGCCTGCCCTCCGCGGCGGAGTCGGCGAGCAGCAGGGGCAGGGACGCGGCCGAGGTGTTGCCGACGTGCTCGATGTTGGACAGGACGCGCTCGCGCGGGATGCCCAGTTCGTCGGCGACGGCTTCGCTGATGCGCGCGTTGGCCTGATGGGTCGCCAGGCGGTCGACGTCCTCGACCGTCCAGCCCGAGCGCTCGAGGACCTCGCGCGCCGACTGCGCCATGCGCTCCTTGGCGTGCCGGTAGACCTTGCGCCCCTGCATCTGCAGGTGGTGGTCGCTCCGCTCGGGCACGGTGCGGGCGGCGCGCTGCCGGGCGCCGCCCGCCGGGATCTGGATGAGGTCGCTGCGCGTGCCGTCGCTGCCGAGCCGGATCGGGCCGATGGCGCCGGGCTCGTCGGGGTCACCGGCGCGCAGCACGACGGCCCCGGCGGCGTCGCCGAAGATGACGGCCGTGTTGCGGTCCTGCGGGTCGACGATGGCCGAGAAGGTCTCGGCGCCGATGACCAGGACGTGGTCGGCGAAGCCCGCGGCGATCGCCCCGACCCCGGCCGACAGCGCGTACAGGAATCCGGCGCAGACGGCGGCGATGTCATGTGCGGGGACGGGACCGAGGCCCAGCGCCGCCGCGACCTCGGGGGCGGTGGCCGGGCAGAGGCGGTCCGGGGTCGCCGTGGCGAGGACGACCGCGTCCACGCTGTCGCGTCCCGCCGACTTCAGGGCCAACCGCCCTGCCTCGGTGGCCAGTTCCCGGGTGGCCATGCCCGGCGGGACGGTGTGCCGCTCGGCGATGCCGGTGCGGCTGCGGATCCAGGCGTCGGTGGTGTCCAGGCGGGCTTCCAGATCGGCGTTGGTGAGCGTGCCGGGCGGCACCCAGCCGGCGACGCCCGCCAGTACGGCCGCGCGTGTCCTGTGGTTGTTCATGTCCCCGGGCCTCACACCTTCCCCAGCAGGATCGCGCTGCTGACCATGCCTACGGTGTAGTTGAAGGAGAGTGCGTGATCGATGCGCAGCGGCCGGGCGGTGGTACCCGGCACCGGGTCGAAGCGGCAGGCGTCGTCCGGGTCGACGCAGCCGGCCGTCGGGAACACCAGGTCGCGCTGGATCATCAGGGATGTGGCCGCCACCCCCAGACCGCCCAGCGGCCCGCCGTTGTGCCCGAAGCACGCCTCCTGCACGGTGACGGGCATCGCGGTCGCGCGCTCCCCGAAGAGGCTGTGCACGATGTTCGACTCCGTCTCGTGAAAGACGCGGTCGCCCTCGGCCCCGCCGTTGACGTAGTCGATCTGGTCGGCCTCGACGAGTCCCTCCATGGCGTCCCGGGAGGCCTGGACCATGCCGGTTCCCGCACGGTCGATGGCGAAGGCGCTGTGCTGCGGGCTGCGCCGGGTGCGCTGCGCCAGCATCCGGGAGTAGGGCGTCGCGCCGCGCCGCTCCGCATGCGCGCGGCTCTCCACGACGAGCGTGATGGAGCCGCTGCCCATGTTGGAGCCCGGGGAGTTCTTGTCGTACGGGCGCATCTGCGCGCCCATCGCCAGGGCTGCGTCCTCCATGGCGTCGACGGTGATGCCCTCTTCGGCGCTCAGTTCGGCATACCGGTCGAGCAGGTCGGCGTAGTGCCGCAGGAAGTCCAGGCCGAACACGTCGGCGCCGGTGACCACCGCGACCTCCACCTCGCCGCTCGCGATCATCCGGTGCGCCATGCCCAGGAGCACCGCGGAGGACGTACAGCCGTTGGAGACGGTGAAGTTGGGGCCGGTCCCGGCCACGACCGACACCTGGACGTTGGCCACGTCCATGGGGATGCCGGTGAGGGCGAGGCGGGTGCCCAGTTCGTTGATCTCGTCCTTGGTGGCTTTGGTGCGGTCGGTGTCGAGGATGTCGGCGTACTGCGCCGACCAGCAGTCTCCGCCGTCGCGGGCCGCGAGGATCGCCGCTTGCGAAAGGGCGCCCGAACGCCAGTCGATTCCGGCGTCGCCGCATGCCTCGGCCATGGAGATCAAGCCGAGCAACTGCACCGGTGAATAGAGTTTCAGTGCCTTTACGGGAAGTTCGGGATAACGCTCCTTCACATCCGCTATATCGGTGCGCACTTGACCGAAGAAGACGCCGTCATTCTCCACGTGGCAGGCGCCGGTGGAGACGATGTCCAGGAATTCCGCGGACGTCGCGCACAGTCCTCCAGGGCCGGGCAGGGCGAATCCCATGCCCGTGATCAGTGTGTCGCGACCGGGATCCTGCTGCTGATGCGCCATGAGACTCCCTGTGTTGCGTGCCGCTGTCGACAGGCCGCCGGAAGGCCGCGGGCGCATGCTGGTGCGCCGCTTCGCCGTGCCGTGCCGGGGGTGGCTGTCGACGCTAGAGCGGTGTGCGTCCGGGCGTAACCGGCCTCTGGTACCCGTTTTCGCGGGCCACAGGTATCACTAGTACTGAAATCAATAATTGGTACTTCAAGTACCGACGGGGAATTCTCCCGGGTACCGGCGGACCGATGCCCCGCGAATGACCGCCGGATAGCTTTCCGGCATGGCTGCACAGGCTGAATCCGCTGCACGGAAAGACCACGGGGACTCCGTACTCGTCACCGGTATCGGCGTCATGCTCCCCGGCGCGACCCACGTCAACGAATTCTGGCAGGACGTGCGCGACGGCAATTCACGACTCGGCCCGCTGACCCGCTGCGTACCGGGCCGGACCGGAGTACAGGTGGCCGGCGAGCTGCGCGACTTCGATCACCGCAAGTTCCTGCCGGAGCTGAGCGAGAAGTTCGCGGGCCGCTACACACGCGACGCCCTGGTGACCATGTCGGCCGTCGAGGAGGCCCGCCGCGACGCGGGTCTTGGGTCCGGCGAGATCGACCCGCGGCGCCTCTCCCTCATCGCCTCGTCCTCACGCGGCCCGCTGGAGTGGGTCAGCCAGGCACTGCGGGAGGACGACAGCCTCAACGACCGCCAGGACCACGAAACCCAACAGGCGGGCGGAGCAGGCCACTTCGGAGACAGCGGCGCCATGCTGCGTGGCATGCCGGGCGCCCCGGCGACGCTGTCCGCCATCTACGGCGACGTGCGCGGCCTCGTCACCACGCTCAGCTCCGCCTGCGTGGGCGGCCACCACGCCATCGGCCTCGCCGCCGACCTGATCCGGGCGGGCAGTGCCGACGCCGTGGTCGTGGTGGGCTACGAATTCCCCCTGACCCCCCTGGTGTTCCAGTCCTTCCAGGCGATGGGCGACCGCGTCCTGTCGACCGAGGCGGCCGACCCCCGCCGCGCGATCCGCCCCTACACCCGCGACCGCGAGGGCTTCGCCTTCGGCGAGGGCGCCGTCGCCCTGTGCCTGGAGCGGGAGAGCCACGCCCGATCGCGCGGCGCGGGAGGCTACGCCCGCTTCCTGTCCCACCGGGCACTGAACGAGGCCACCCACCCCTTCGGCATGGACATGAGCGGGCAGATCACCGCATCCGCCGTCGCCGGGGCGCTCGATGACGCGGGCCGCACCCCGCAGGACGTCGACTGGTTCTGCGCGCACGGCACCGCGACCCCGAAGAACGACGTGGCGGAAAGCCGGATGCTCGCCGCCCTCTACGAAGGCCGCCCGCGGTCCGCCTGGCCGCCCCTCAGCTCCGTCAAGCCGGTGTACGGCCACCTCCTTGGCGCCGCCGCCCTGATCAACGCGGCGGCCACCTCGCTGGCCCTGCACCACCAGTGCCTGTGCTCGACCGCCAACTTCGCGGGCGCCGTACCCGACCCCGAGTGCGACCACGACCACGTCGCCGAGGGCGCCCGCGCCACCCGCACCGACCTCGCGGTGTCGCTGGCCTTCGCCATCGGCAGCCAGACCTCGGTACTGGCACTCGGCGCCGCATGACCGCGGCCGAGCCCGCGCGGACCGAACCCCTGAAGGAGACCATGACCACGCACAGCGGCACCGCGCCACGCCCCGCCGTCGTCCCCGACGTCGACTCCCTGGTGTCCCGGTACGTGACACCAGGCATGCACCTGCACCTGGCCATGACGATGGCGCGGCCCAACGCCATGGTCTACGCGCTGGCGCGGCAGTTCGCGGGACGCGGCGAGTTCACCGTCAGCACCTCGGCCACACACACGGCCATGCACGCGCTGACCATGTCGGGCGCGGTCAAACACCTCATCACCTGCTTCCTCGGGGACACCTACCCCACGCCGCGCCCCAACCCGCTCTACCGCGACCTCGCCCGCGACACCCCCTTCACCTGCGAGCTGTGGTCCCTGCTCAGCTTCACCCAGCGCCTGATGGCCGGGGCCACCGGACTGCCGTACGCGGTGACGTCCTCGCTCATCGGCAGCGACCTGGAGCGCGGCCTCACCGGCGACGGAACGGGGACGCGACCGGAAGCGGAGGACGAACGGCCGCCCGGCGCACCGAAGTTCCTGCGCGTGCCCGGTCAGTCGGCAGACGAGCGCCCGTTCGGTCTGGTGGAGCGACTGCGTCCGGACCTCACCCTGGTGCACGGCGCCTGCGCGGACCGGCGCGGCAACATCGTCCTCGTACCGCCCGCAGGCGAGGGCGCCTGGGCCGCCTACGCCGCCGAACAGGGCGTGCTCGCCTCGGTGGAGCGCATTGTGCCCGACGACTTCACCGACGGGCACCCCGAACGGGTCGTCATACCCGGCCGGCGTGTGCTCGCCCTGTGCGAGGCACCGCTGGGCGCACACCCGCAGTCGCTGCGCGGCCTGGCCACCGGCGACGAGCGCGGCGACGTGACCGGGTACCGCGACGACTACACCTTCCTCACCGAGTTGGTCGACCGTCTGGCCACCGAGGACGGTGCCAAGGAGTGGTACCGCGAGTGGGTGGAGGAGCCCGCCGGGCACGAAGAGTACGTACGCAAGCTGGGCGGCGCGCGCCGCGCCGAACTGACCCTCGCCGCACAGCCGCTCACCCCGCGCGAGCCCGCCGCTCCCCCGGCCCCGCTCCCCGCGGGGGCCATCGCCGCGCAGCCCGTGACGCGCCAGGAACGGACCATCGTCCTGGGGGCCCGCGCCATCGCCGAACGGGTCACGCACGACGGCTACGACACCCTGCTCGCGGGCATCGGCGTCTCCCACCTGGCCGCCTGGCTGGCCGCCGCGCTGCTGCGCGAACAGGGCGTCCACGTACCGGTCTGCGCCGAGCTCGGCTTCTACGGCATGGACCCCGAGCCCGGCGACGTCTTCCTCTTCAGCCAGCTGCACGCCACGCGTTCCCAGCAGCTCGTGGGCATCCCCGAGATCCTCGGCGGCATGGTGTCCGCGAACCCGCGCTGCCTGGGCGTCCTGGCCGCAGGCGAGGTCGACGCGGACGGCAACGTGAACACCAGCCTGCTGGCCGACGGGCGCTGGCTGACGGGCTCCGGCGGCGCCAACGACATCGCGACGAGCACCGACTGTCTGGTGCTTTCCACGGCCTCCCCGCGCAAGTTCGTCGAGCGGGTCGCCTACGTCACCAGTCCCGGGGCCCGCGTACGGGAAGTGGTCAGCCACTTCGGACGGTTCCGGCGCGAGCAGGGCACCCAAGGGCCCTTCCGCCTCGCCACATGGCTGCCGCTCGGCGACGAAGGACCGGCCTCCCCCGAGGAAGCGGTGGCGGCGCTGACCCGCTGGCCGGTGAGCAGCGCGGGCTGCACGGCCGAACCGGAGGTCACCGAGGCGGAGATCGCCTGGCTGCGCGGTCTCGATCCGCAGGGGTTCTACCGGTGAGGCGATCCGCAGGATCCCAAGGTGAGGAGCACGGTGTGAGCGGTGGACTCTGGGCGGGCCGCGGCCTGTCCTTCCGGGGCTTCGGCCACTACTTCCCGCGCCACAGCGAGGAGATCCCGGCCGACCTGCCCGACGCGCCGGAGATGGAGGCGGCGATCCTCGGCCCGGACCTCGGCGTGGAGCGGCGGCATCTGTCCGACGACACGGAGAGCGTGCCGTACATGGCCGTGGAGGCCGGACGGCACGCGTTGCGCAACGCCGGTCTGGAGGCCGGCGACCTCGACCTGGTGGTCTTCTCCTCCTGGTCGCAGCGCCGCTACGCGCCCGAGGACGGGCCCCGGATCGCGATGCGCCTCGGCGCCGGACGGGCCCTGGCCTTCGACGTGTGCGCCGCCTGCGTCGGCTTCGTGCACTCCGTGCAGACGGCCGCCGCCATGCTCACCAGCCACCAGTGGCGGCGCGCCCTGGTGGTCTGCTCCGACCAGTTCTCGCAACGGCTCAAGCCCGGACGGCGCGGCTCCTACGTCGGCGGCGACGGGGCGGGCGCGGCCGTCCTGGAAGTGGGGCCGCCGGACGATTCACGGCTGCGGGACTCCGTCGTGCTCAGCTACGGCGAGCACGCGGGCGTCTCCAAGGCCCGCGGCAGCAACGGCTGGACGGTGAGCCTGCCCACCATCTCCCAGGTGGCCGCCGCGACCGCGGGCGAGGCCACGGACCTGGTGCTGCGGCGCAACGACATGACCATCGCCGATGTGGACCGGGTCGTGCCGCACCCGGGCTCGGCACGGATCAGCGAGGAGCTGGTGCGGCGCATCGGCGTCGCCCCCGAGCGCGTCCTGACGAACCTGCGCACGCGCGGCCAGACGACCAGCGCCACGATCCCCAGCGCGCTGTCCGAGTTCACCGAGTCCGGCGAACTGCGCAAGGGCGACGTGATCCTGTCGCCCGCGGCCGGTGCCGGGTGGTTCTCGGGCGCCCTGCTCTTCCAGCTCTGAGCGGCGCGGCCAACAGACAGCACAAGCGACGGGACGACGAGGAAAGGACCTCCCCCATGTCCGAAGCCCAGTCACCGCTCGACGGCGGAGGCCTGCCGGTCGTGCTCAGTGGTGTCGGCCACTACTTCCCGGGCGAGCCGGTCACCAACGACCACTTCGCCCGCCTGCCCGACCTCGACGTGGACGACGCCTGGATACGCCGGTACACAGGTGTGCAGACCCGCCACTGGGCCGGCCCCGAAGAACGGTTCGCCGAGATGGGCGTCAAGGCCGCCCGGCGCGCACTCGACGACGCGGGCCTCGACATCTCCGACGTGGACGTGATCGTCGGCACCAGCGCGACCGCGAGGCCGCGCGCCAATCCGTCCTCCGTCGGCAACAACTACATGGACATCTCCCTGCCGGTGCAGCGGCAGTTGGGTGCCCGCGACGCGTTCTGCTTCGACGTGACCGCCGTGGCGTGCGCCGGATTCCTGTACGCGAGCGTCGTGGCCCGCGGGCTGCTGGCGACGACGGGAGCCCGCACCGCCCTGATCGTGTGCGCGGAGAGCCCGCACGCCATCCTCAACTTCGGGTTCAAGAATTCCGCGCTCTTCGGCGCGGGCGCGGCGGCCGCGGTGTGGCGCCGCGGCGAGTCGTCGGGCGGCGGCGCCGACGGGCTGTCCACGCACAGCGGCATGATCGACGTCGTCCTGCGCGCCGACGGCCGCTACTACGACGCCTTCGACATCGACGCAAACGACAAGATGGTGATGCGCGGCGGGGTGCTATCCGAGGTCACCCCGGACATGCTCGTCGACGCCGGCGAGACGGTCCTCAAACGCAACGGCCTGGCACCCGAACAGATTTCCTGGTGCATTCCGCATCAGGCCAACACCAATCTCCTGTATCCGATGGCGGACCGTCTTGGAATTCCGCGCGAGCGGATGCTCCTGAATCTTCCGCGACGCGGCAACACGTCGAGTGTGGGAATGCCGAGCACGCTCTCCGAATACGTCGGTGACGGCACGGTGAAACCCGGCGAACTCCTCCTGGGCGTCAGCATCGGGCGCGGCCTGAGCTGGGGCGCCATGGTGTTCCGGTACCGGTGAACTTCCGTACCGCCGCAGCGCACGCGACCACCGAGAGCGAGAGGTGAACGGCCTTGTCCGATTCCAGGAACGCGCTGGTGACCGGGGGCACCCGGGGTCTTGGCCTGGCCGTCGCCCGGCTGCTTTCGGAGCGGGGATGGCGCACCACGGTCCTCGGCCTCGACCCGGGACGCCTGGAGAAGGTGCGGGCCATGGCCGCGGCCGAGGGTCTGGACCTGCGCGCGGTGCGGGCCGATGTCACCTCCGAGGACTCGGTGCGGGAGGTGTTCGCCGAACTGACCCGGACCGAGCCGCTGCACCTGTGCGTGAACAACGCGGGCCGCAACCTCTCCCGTCTGCTGCTGCGCAAACCGCGCGAGGACGGCGGCGGTGAGCTGCTCACGCATCCGCTCGACGACTGGGAGCAGACGCTGCGGCTGTGTCTGACGGGGGTCTTCCTCGTCGGCCGCGAGGCCGCCGCAAGCATGGTGCGCCACGGGGTGCCCGGCGCCATCGTCAACGTCTCCTCCGGCCTGGCGGCGGGCGCCTACGGGCAGTCGGCGTACACCGCCGCGAAGGCGGGCGTGGAGGCGCTGACCCGTACCTGGTCCTATGAGCTCGGCCCCTACGGGATCAGGGTGGCCGCCGTCGCGCCGGGCGTGATGGACGGCGAGGCGCTGCGCGAGAAGAGCACGGCCTTTCCACGCCACGCCCGCTATATGGACGGGCTCAAGCGCTTTGTACCGCTGGGCCGTTGGGGAGCCGAGGAAGAGATCGCGGACGCGGTGTGCTTCGCCGCGGAAAACCCCTATGTCACCGGATCGGTCATTCGGGTCGACGGCGGCGGACCGCCCGGCTGGGTCCCGTGACGACACCCGACGCGTGAACAGCCGATTTTCGCGGGGTACTTCGAGTACCCGCGGCATGAATCATCGAGTACTGGAGGCCAGATGCAGCCGAATGCCGACGCCACTAGTTTTTCGTCCATGACCACAGGCCAGCACGGCATCTGGGAAGACGCCGGAATACGCTTCACCGGATTCGGCCACTATTTCGGCTCGGAGGAAATACACAACCACGCCGTCGAGGACGCGACGACGAGCCACGTGGAGGACCGGGTCATCGGCGGGGTCGGCGTCCGCACCCGCTACCGGGCCACCGACGACGAGACCCCGGTGTTCATGGCCGCGCAGGCCTCCCGGCAGGCGCTGGAGCAGGCCGGGGTCGACGCCGACGACATCGATGTGATGGTCGTCAGCCACTGGACGGACCGCAATTACGTGCACGAGGTGGGCGCGCTCACCGCGGCGGAGCTCGGCATGAAGGGCTCCATGGCCTTCGAAGTGTGCGGCTCCTGCGCCGGGTTCATCCAGGCAGTGCACACCGCCGCCTCCTTCCTGACCTCCCCGACCGGCTACCGCAAGGCGCTGGTGGCCACCACCGAGCGGGTCACACGCCGGGTTCGGCCGGGCTCCAAGGGCTCGATGCTCGTCTCGGACGGCGCGGGCGCGTGCGTCCTCGAAGCCACCCCCGGCGCCTCCCCCGGCCTGATCGACTCCGTGTTCCACACCGACGGCAGCCTCGCCCACATGTCCGCGGCCGGCGGGGACAAGGGCTGGGTCAAGAGCCACCCGGACCTCAACGACGTCGCCCTGGCCCACATCGGCGACACCGTGGAGGAGATCCTCCGCCGCAACAAGCTGACGATCAGTGACATCGACTGGCTCATCCCTCACTCCGGGACCGAGCCGCTGGCCAAGGGCATCCAGCACAACCTGGGAGCGGACCCGGCGCGCGTCCTGACCAACCTCGCCTTCCGCGGCAACGTCTCCAGCGCCTCCATCCCCACCACCGTCTCGGAACTGCGCGAGCGCGGCGTCGTCAACCCCGGCGACCTGGTGCTCTCCCCCTCCATCGGTGGTGGCGTCTGGTGCTGGGGCAGCCTCCTGTACCGGATCTGAGCGAAGGGCCGATGCGGTGACCACGACCAAGGGCCCCCGGGACGCACTCGTCACCGGCATGGGCTTCTGTCTGCCGGGGCGCACGGCGCCGACGGCGACACCCGAGCAGTTCTGGACGGCCGTCGCGCACGGCGACTCCTTCCTCGCGCAGGACGACGGCACCTACTTCGGCAGCGTCCCCCTCGACCCGGTCTCCGTCGCCGAGCGACTGCCGGAGATTCCGCCGCGCTTCGTCGAGAAGTACTCCGACATCCATCTGTACGGGCTGCTCGCCCTCCTGGAGGCGTGCGAGGACGCCGCGCTCGACTGGCGTTCGGGCGCGCTGAGCGAGGCCGCCGTGCTCGCGGGCCGCAACGCCACGGCCGACGCCATCGTCGACACGTATCTGCCGGTGCTCCTGGCGGACACCCGCAACATCAGCCCGCGCGAGGCCCGTTCCGTCCTGTTCCGCAACGTCCTCAACGCGGTGATGTCGGACGTCGAGACCACCCAGGCGGGCCTGATCGGCGCCACAGGCCCGAGCTACACGCTCTCCTGCGGCTGTGCCTCGTCCTCGGTGCTGCTCGGCAACGCGGCCCGCATGATCGCGGCGGGCGAGACTGATGTCGCGGTGGTCACCGGCGCCGACTACTGGCGCGAGAGCAGACTGCGCCAGTACGCGGACCTCGAGGCCCGGTCGGTGACCGGAACCGAACCGCAGACCGCCACCCTCGTCGACGAACCCATGCGCCCCTACGACCAGCGGGCCGCCGGCCTCAACTACGGCAACGGCGCGGCCACCTTGATCCTGGAGAGCCGCGAGCACGCGCGGCGCAGGGGCGCGCGGACCTACGGACGGCTCCTGGGCCAGACCACCACCCGCAACGCCCAGCCGAACCTCGCCCTCGACCTCGAGGGCACCGGGGCGGTGCGCGCCGCGCGCTCCTGCATGGCGGGGATCGCGTCGCCGGACGAGATCGACTACGTCAACGGCGCCGCGACCGGCGACCGGGCGTTCAACCTCATGGAAGGCAACATCATGCCCGCGATCTTCGGTGAGCGGGCGGCCCGGCTGCCCGTCACCGTCCAGGAGGCCGTGTTCGGCCACAGCGGGGCACCGCTCGGTGTGATCGGCGTGGCGGCGACGCTCCAGATGATGGGCCACGGCCACATCGCGCCGACCGCCAACTGCGAGAAGCCCGCCGACGTGTGCACCTTCGACCCGGTGCCCGGCGCCCAGGGGCGCTCCGCGCGCATCGACCTGGCCCTCAGCCTCAACTACACGATCGGCTCGGTGGCCAGCGCCATTCTGCTGGGAGGTGCCGATGACTGAGCACACCTTGCCCGCGCCCGTCACCGAGGCGCTGCTCGAGACGGAGTCACTGTCGCCCGTCGGACGCCGCGTCCTGCTGGAGTCCCCGCCCGGCGCCACCCACACGCGGGCGATCCGCGAGGCCTGGGAGCGCCACGGCTTCCACGTCACGGACGACGCGGGCACGGACGACGTAGGCAGGGACGACGTAGGCGCGGACATGACCCAACTGCCGGACGTGTACTGCGTCGTGGCCATCGGCAACGAAGCACTCGGCGCCCGGCCATCGGCGCCACTGCGCCGTCCCCACGTGGCCCGGGTCCTGAAGGCCATGGCCCTGCGGGGCCAGGGCCGCGCCGTCCTGGTCACCGACTCCGGCCCGCACGTCCACGACGACGCGGAGCCCGAGGCCGCCGCACAGCGGGCCGCCGACCACGCCTGGTGGCAGCACCTGGCCAAGCACTGCGCGACCCGGGGCGTGCTCGCCAACACCGTGCGCGTGGGCTACACCCCGTTTCTGGGGCACGAGCTCACCGACGACGCGGCGGGCGAGCTGCTGCGCCACCTGGTCACCCGCCGCCCCGTCGCCCCGGAGGAACTGGCGGCGGCGCTGCGCCTGCTGGCCTCGCGCGGCTTCGGCAATGTCGCGGGTGAGACGCTGCCGCTGGACGGGGGACTCGACGCAAGCATCGTGCCGATGCCGTCTGCGCGCCCACCGCGACCGGACGCGTCCGCCGCCGGGGGTGACGGCACCGCGCGGCCCGATCCGTTCCGGCTGACCGGACGCGTCGTCCTGGTCACCGGCGCAAGCAGCGGTATCGGCGCTAGTATCGCGCGGGAGTGCGCGGCACGCGGCGCCGACGTCGTCCTGGCCGCGCGCCGCCGCCCGGAGCTGGAGAAGCTCGCCGCCGAGGTCCGCGAACTGGGCCGCAGGGCCTGGGTGTTGACCGCCGACCTGGCCGACCCGGCGCGGGCCGCCGGCCTCGTGCACGAGGCATGGGAGCGCGCCGGAGGCATCGACGCGCTCGCCTACGGCGCGGGCGCCGTCTCCTTCGACGGCGCCGATGACAACTCCGCCAACCGGCAGCACCTGCTCGCCCTCAACTCCCTGTCGTACGCGGGTATGTGTGACGCCCTGCTCAAGCACTGGGCGGCGGCGGGCCGGGGCGGAGCGGTGGCCGCGGTCTCCTCGCTGGCCGCGGTGAGCGCGCCGGTGGCGAACCTGGCGAGCTACGGCCTCAGCAAGGCGGCGACGGCCCAGTTCACCACCCACTTCGCGACCTCGGCGGCCCGGCACAAGGTGCGGGCCAACAGCGTGCTTCCGGGTTTCGTCCGCACACCGATGACGGACGTCACCAACCCCGCGTTCCTGGAGGCCACCAACCGGCTCGTGCCGACCGGCCGGATGAGCGAGGCAACCGAGGTCGCGGCGCTCGTCTGCTACCTGATCAGCCCCGCCGCGGCCGGCTTGACCGGCACCCAGCTGCGCGTCGACGGCGGCGGCCACTGCCTGGCAGGACTGCCGAACCTGGCCCCCATCCCAGCACATCCTCGAGGAAGGAACCCGGCTGTGACGCCCTCCGTGCCACGCCCCCGCCCCGCCGTGCCGGAAGGGGACCACAGGTGACCGAGGACAGGCCCCTCAAGGGCAAGGTGGCGCTGATCGCCGGCGCCTCGTCCGGCATCGGGGCGAGCATCGCCCGCGCGCTGGCGGAAGCCGGGGCCTCCGTCGCCCTCGTGGCCCGCCGCAAGGACCAACTGGCGGCCGTCGAGCGCGACGTGGCCGGGCACGAGGTACCCGCGGTCACCCTCATCGCCGACCTGGCGGCCGACGGCGCCCCCAAGGAGACGGTCGCCGCCGCCGAGCGGGCCCTCGGCCCCATCGACATCCTGGTGAACAACGCCGCCCTGGCGCGCACCGGCCCCATCCACGACACCAACCCCCGCCACTGGCGCCAGGCCTTCCACCTCAATCTCGACGTCCCCTTCCTGCTGGCCCGCACGGTGCTTCCCGGGATGCGCGAACGCGGCCACGGCTGGATCGTCAACATCAGCTCGGAGGGCAGCCTGCTGCAGGCCGACTGGTCGGCCCCGTACTCCATCACCAAGCGCGCCCTCAACGCCCTGACCGCACAAATCGACCTGGAGAACCGGCACTTGGGGGTGCGCGCCATCGCCGTGCTGCCCGGCTGGGTGCGCACGGACCTGGCGCAGGACCCCGAGTCGCTGGGCGTGGGCGTCACGGATCTCCTGGACCCCTCGGACATCGCCGACGTCGTGCTGTGGGCCATCACCCGCCCGCCCGCCGTCAGCATCGGCCCGCTGATACCGGTGCGCCCCGTCAGCAGGAACGCCCAGACCTTGGTCAACTGGGAGCAGTACCTGCGGACGCTGCGCCACTACGACGCTTCCGGCGGTCACATGGTCGACGTGCCCGGGATCCCTGAATGACGGGCCCCACGACGTCAACGGCCCCGACGGCCCATGATCTCGACGAGTCGACCGGCCGCCTCGTCGAGATCCTTCCGCCGGGGGACGCCCGCGTGCCGAACGCCGCGCACTGCGTCACCGGCGCGCTGCTCGCCGCCCGCGCCCAGGCACACCCCGACCGCGTGTACGCCGTCTTCGAGGACGGCAGCCAGTGGACGTACGGGCAGGCCTACGACGACGCGCGTGCCACCGCCGCCGCCCTGCGCCGGCTGGGCGTGCGGCAAGGCGACACCGTGCTGTGCTGGCTGCCCAACGGCCTGGACGCGCTGCGCGTCTGGTACGGCGTCAATCTGCTCGGCGCCGTCCACGTTCCCGTCAACACCGCCTACCGTGGCGCGCTCCTGGGACACGTACTGGACAACTCCGGGGCCCGCGTCCTGGTGGCGCACGCGCTGCTCGTCGAGCGGCTCCAGCACATCGGCGACAGCCGCCTCCAGGAGGTCGTCGTCCTGGGCGGCGGCCCGGACGACCCGTGGCCCGACGCCCTGCCGGGCGCCCCGCGCGTGCACGGCCCCGCGGCGCTGCGGGGCCGGCCGGAGGACTTCGTTCCGCCCGAGCGGCCGGTCGCGCCCTGGGACACCATGGCGGTGATCTACACCTCGGGCACCACCGGACCGTCCAAGGGCGTCCTGGTCTCCTACGTCCACCACTACTCGACGGTGACCGCGCTCCTCGACGACGACATCGGCGCGGACGACCGGTATCTGCTCAACCTGCCGCTGTGCCACGGCGGCGGCACCGAAGTCGCGTACTGCATGCTCCTGTTCGGGGGCTCGATCGTCGTCACCGAGAACTTCCGCACCAGCGAGTTCTGGGACGTGGTGCGCCGCCACGGGGTGACCATGTGCACCCTGCTCGGCGCCATGGTCGACTTCCTCCTCGGCCTGCCACCCCGGCCGGACGAGGCCGAGCACCCGCTGCGGGCCGCGTGCGTGATCCCGCTGAACCGCCAGGCCCTGGACTTCGGCCGCCGCTTCGGCGTGGACGTCTACACCGGGTTCAACATGTCCGAGACGTCGGCGCCGCTGGTGTCGTCGCTCAACCCCCAGCGCACAGGCAGCTGCGGGCGACCGCGGCCGGGGGTGCAGTGCCGAGTGGTCGACGCGCACGGCATCGACGTACCGGACGGCACCGCGGGTGAGCTGGTGCTGCGCGCCGACCGGCCCTGGTCGCTGTTCCACGGCTACCACGCCATGCCGGAGGCCACCGCGGCGGCCTGGCGGCACGGCTGGTTCCGCACCGGGGACGCCGTGGTGCGTGAGCCCGACGGTGACTACTTCTTCGTGGACCGCATCAAGGACGCCATCCGGCGCCGGGGCGAGAACGTGTCCTCGGTGGAGGTGGAGGGCGAGTTGCTGAGCCATCCCGCCGTGGCGTTCGCCGCCGCCGTGGCGGTACCCAGCGACTTCGCCGAGGACGAGATACTCGCCGCCCTCGTGCTTCGGCCCGGTGCCCGCATCGAACCGGAGGAGTTCATCGGGTACTTGCGGCCACGCATGGCGCACTTCATGGTGCCGCGCTATCTGCGCCTCCTGTCCGAGCTCCCCATGACGGACACGGGCAAGGTCCGCAAGGAGACGCTGCGCGCCCAGGGCATCACCCCCGACACCTGGGACCGCGTGGCCGCCGGGATCGAGGTCACCCGTGACCGCATCGGCTGAGCCGTCCGCCCCCGCGCACCGTGTCGTCGACGTCTGCGCGCTGTCCCTGGACCGCGAGTCCTGGCGGACGTACTTCCGCGCGCTCGGCGCGGTGGCACCGACGTACCTGCGCGCCTTCGGTCGGCACGCGACCGCGGTCTTCGGCGCCGAGTACGCGGGTTTCCGTGCCCGCCTGGACGCGGGGGACCAGGACGGCGCCGTCGACCTGCTCGTGTCCGGTCAGGCCGAACGCGTGGACGCCGACGCGCTGTTGAAGACCATGGACGACAACGGCGTCGTCCACCAGATCATGATGAGTTGCGGCGGCGCCACCGCCGACGGCGACGACGTCAACAGCCGCGTCGCCGCCGTCGCCGCCAAGGCGCCCGACCGGCTCCAGGCCTGGGCGGGCATCGACCTGACCGACCCGGGCCATGCGGTCGCCGAACTGGAACGCTGCCATGCGCTCGGTATGCGCGGCTTCACGGTGACCCCCTTCTGGCAGGGCGTCGACCCGCGCGACCCCGCGTACGACCCGGTCTACCGCAGGGCCGGGGAGCTGGGCATGCCGTTGTGGCTGCACACCGGACACCACTTCTCGCGGCACGCGGCCGAGTTGTGCCATCCCCGCAACGTCGACTGGATCGCCCTGCGCCACCCCGGACTTCCGATCGTCGCGGGGCACGCCGCCTGGCCCTGGGTCCTGGACCTCGTCTCCATCGCCCAGCGGCACCGCCACGTCTACCTCGACATCTCCTCCCACCGACCGCAGTGGATGGCCCGCCCCGGCTCGGGCTGGGAGCCACTGCTCCTGTACGGCACCACCGCGCTGCGCGACCGGGTCCTGTTCGGCTCGGCGACCTGGGTCAACGCCGATCCGGTCGCCGCGCTCGCCCGGCAGTTCGCCGCCCTGGGCCTCGGCGACGACATCACGGACCGCTGGCTGTACGGCAACGCGGCCCGGCTGCTCGGGCTCGGTCCGGGCTGACGCCGGTGCGTACACCGGTTCGCTCCCGGGCCTCCCCCTATCCCCTCCCCCATCCCCCTCCCCCATCCCGACACCCACCACATGACCAGCAGAGAAAGGGACCTATCGTGATTGACCCCGCTGACTACGCCCTGTGGAACAGCGGCGTGCCACGCCCGTACCTCAAGGCGCTGTCCCGCGACGACCTGCTCGCCGAGGGCGACGGCGTGCGCGTCCGTGACTCCGGTGGACGCTGGTACCTGGACGGCCGCTCAGGACTGTGGAACGTGACGCTCGGCTACGGAAACACCCGCGTCAAGGAGGCCATCAAGCAGCAGGTGGACCGGCTGCCGTTCGCCAACAGCTACGGCTACGGGCGCCCCGCGCAGGTCACCGTGGACTGCGCCGAGGCTCTCGTCGGCCATCTGCCCGAGGGCATCAACCACGTCCGGTTCGCCAGTAACGGCGCCCAAGCGGTGGAGATGGCCCTCCAGCTCTCGCGCTTCCTGCGGCTGCGGGCCGGACAGCCCGAGCGCATGGCCGTCTTCGCCATGTGGGACGGCTTCCACGGGCAGGGGCCGGGCGCGGGAATGGTGACCGGTGTCCCCTACCTGCACCACCAGACCGGACCGATGCTCCCCGAGGTGCACCACGCTCCGGGCCCGTTCTCGGCGGGCGCGACACCGGGCGTCAGCGACATGGAGCGGCTGATCACCGAGTTCGGTCCCGAGCGGGTGACCGCGGTGATCGTGGAGCCCGTGGTGGGCGAGGGCGGGCACATCCTGTCCCCCGAGTACCTGGGCTCCCTGGGGCGGTTCTGCCGGGAGCACGACATCCACCTGGTCTTCGACGAGGTCGTCACCGGCATGGGCCGGGTCGGCGACTTCACCCGCGCCGGCCAACTGCCCGATGTCTCCCCCGACATCATCACTCTGGGCAAGGGCATCACCTCCGGCTACGTGCCCATGTCGGCCGTCGCCATCCACGACCGTCTCTACGACCAGCTGCACGATCGCACCACGGGCGACACCGCGCTCAGCGTCGGTTCGACCAACGACGGCCACGCGGTGGCCGCGGCGGCGGCGCTCGCGGTGATCGGGGCGCTCACCGAGGACGGAGTGCTCGAGAACGTGCGCCGGCGCGAGGCGGACATCCTCTCCGCCCTGGGCAAGCTCCAGGCCCAGCACCCCGAACTGCGGGCCTTCCGCGCCCTGGGCCTGTTCTGCGGACTGGAGCTCGGCGAGCCCGGCGGTCCGGCCTGGTCCCCGGGCAAGGTGAACCAGCTGCGCATGGCCCTGGAGAGCCGAGGAGTGCTGAGCTCCAGCCTGCGCGTCGTACCGAATCTGATGCTCATGCCGCCGCTCGTCATCACCGAGGACGACGTGGCGGAGATAGCCGGCGCGCTCGACGGCGCGCTCACCGATGTGAAGTCGGGCCGGCTGCCCCAGGCCGGCTTCGCCAAGGCCATGGGATGACCCGGCGGGGCCAGGGGACGACAGCGCTTTTTCTCCACGTGATGGAAGGTGAGTGACGACATGTCCGGTGCGCACACCGAACGCAAGACGAGCAAGCAGTGGCAGGAAGAGGCGGCGGAGGAGTGGGACCGGTACGCCGACATCTGGGACAGCTGGACCCCCGATGACAGCCGGGACGACGCCGAGGAGGCCGCGGACTTCCTCGCGGGCCTCGCCAAGGACGGCTCGGCCCTGGAGCTGGGGATCGGGACGGGCCGTGTCGCACTGCCGCTGGCACAGCGCGGCGTGCGGGTGGCCGGTATCGACGCCTCGCCGAAGATGCTCCTGAAGCTCAAGGAGAAGCCGGGCGGGGACCAGATCGAGGTCTTCGAGGGCAACTTCGCCGATGTCGACGTCAAGGAGGACTACGACGTCGTCTTCATCGCCCTCGCCACGCTGTTCGTCCTGCCCGACCAGGACGAGCAGGCGCGCTGCCTGGCCAACAGCGCCAAGCGGCTCAAGCCCGGCGGGCGGCTCGTCGTCCAGAACATCGTGCCGGACATGACCTACTACCAGCGCGGACGGCAGAACGACTACGGAATGACCGAGCCGTTCCGTATCTCCGGCCGTCTGGCCGGGCATCCGCGCCTGGCCTGGTTCGAGATGAACCACGTCGACCCGACGACACAGATGGTCAAGCGCACGGACGTCATCATGAGCGAGAAGGGCAACCGCATCATCGCGGCGACCATGCGCTTCGTGTGGCCCTCGGAGCAGGACCTGATGGCCCGCCTGGGCGGCCTGGAGCTCGAGGACCGCTGGGGCGGCTGGCGCAAGGAGCCCTTCCACTACGACAGCAGGGACGCGGTGTCCGTCTACCGCAAGCAGTGACCGTCCAGCGCCGGACGTGACCGAGGCCGGGAGCGGCGACCAGCCGCTCCCGGCCTCGGCGGGTGTACGGGCCCCGCGTGCGGCTCAGGCGGACGCGGGCCGCTCGGTGGCGAAGGGGTTGCGGCCCTCCGGGTCGAGGGCCAGGCGCCGTTCGGGGTCGGTGACGCCGAGGCCCGGCTTGGGCGCCAGGCACAGGACACCGACCTTGCCGAGGTGTTCGTTGCGCTGGACCAGGGCGGCGGCGTCACCGACCCGGTCCAGGGGGTAGACGTCGGACAGGACGGGGGTGAGCCGGCCGAGCTGGAAGAGGCGGTTGCACTCCCACTGCTCCTGCAGATTGGCCGCGTGGCTGCCGACGATGCGCTTGAGGTTCATCCACAGGTAGCGGTTGTCGAACCGGTGGTCGTAGCCGGTGCTCGAGCCACAGGTCACCACGGTGCCGCCACGTCGTACGACGAAGACGGACAGGCCGAAGGTGGCCTTGCCGACGTAGTCGAAGACCACGTGCGGATCTTCGCCGAGTTCGTCCCTGATGGCCCGCCCGAGCCGCTTGCCCAGCTCGATGGTCTGTTCCGGCGTGAGGTCCGACTGCGTGCCGAGGCCGAGGTCGGCGCGGTTGATGACGACGTCGCAGCCGAGCCGGCGCAGCGCCTCGGCCTTGCGCGGCGAGCCGACCACGCCCACGGCGATCCCACCGGCGTTCTTCACCATCTGCAGGGCGTAGCCGCCGAGGCCGCCCGCGGCACCCCAGATCAGCACGATGTCGCCCTGCTTGATCCGTGCACCCTTGTCGCTCACCAGCATCCGGTACGACGTCGCCGCGGTGAGCATGACGGAGGCGGCTTCCTCCCACGTCAAGTGAGTCGGCTTGGTGAGGAGTTGGCTGGCACGCACCACGGCGTAGTGGGCGAGACCGCCGAAGTTCGTCTCGTAGCCCCAGATGCGCTGCTCGGCGCCCAGCATGCCGTCGGCGTGCGTGGCCGGTTCCTGGTCGTCCACCTGGACGCAGCTGACGACGACGTGGTCGCCCGGGGTCCAGCGGCGCACCCCGGCGCCCGCGCGCACGACGACACCGGCCGCGTCCGATCCGACGACGTGGTAGGGCTGGTCGTGGCGGCGGGCGAACCCGCCCTGGCGGCCGAGCCGTTGGAGGAACGAGAACGTGGGCACCGGCTCGAACGTCGCCGACCACACGGTGTTGTAGTTGATGGAGCTGGCCATCACCGCCACCAGCACCTCGTCCGGGGCCAGTTCGGGCATGGGTACGGTGCCGACGTGGAGGGTGGTGCGGACGTCGCGTTCCTCTCCGGGGGCGAAGCGGTCCACGTCCGCCGCCCGCAGGTGCGCCGCCACGTACTCGCGGGGCGGTGCCAGGGCCTCCCACTCCTTGGCCGGCGCATCGGCCAGCACGGCCTCCGTCAGCGCGTCCATGGCAAACCTCTCCCTCTTCGGTGCTGCCGGGCGGGCAACTCCCCTCCCTGTCAGCGATTCCACGCGTGCCCGAGCCTGCCCGTACAGGCATTGGGGGTACTCAAACGGGCAGCAGGACGAGTACTTCCGGGGCGTAGGTAGCCGGTGCCGCCCTCACTACGCTGGTGGGTCCAACCCCCGTTGAGTGCGCCGATCCAGGGTGGGCAGAAGCAGATGACCGGAGAGTTGAGGCAGGACCGTTCGGCGGGCGCGGACGGCCGGAGCGGTACCGACGTGCTCGTCGAACGCCGCGGCCCCGTGCTGGTGATCCGACTGAACCGGCCGCGCGTACGCAACGCGCTGACCCGGGCCATGGCCGAACGACTGGCCGCGGCCTTCACGGAACTGGATGCCCGTACGGAGCTGCGGGTCGGCGTCCTCACCGGCACCCCGCCGGCGTTCTGCTCCGGCATGGACCTCGGGGCCTTCGCCCGCGGGGAGCGTGCCTCCCTGCCGGGTCGTGGCTTCGGTGGTCTGACGGAGCAGCCGCCGAGCAAGCCGCTGATCGCCGCAGTGGAGGGCGCGGCGGTCGGCGGTGGTTTCGAGATGGTGCTCGCCTGCGACATGGTGGTGGCGGCGGACGACGCGACGTTCGGGCTGCCCGAGCTGCGCCGAGGCCTGGTGGCCGCGGCCGGCGGACTGCTGCGGCTGCCGCGGGCGATCGCGCCGGCCGTGGCGATGGAGATGGCTCTGACCGGCGAACCGATCGATGCCCAGCGCGCCTTCGCGCTGGGTCTTGTCAACCGTGTCGTGGCGCCGGGGACGGCTCTGACGGCTGCCTGCGAGCTCGGGGAGAAGATCGCCACGCACGCGGACCACGCTGTCCTCGCGAGCAAGAGCATCCTTGCCCGGGTGCGCGACGGGGAGTTGGCGGAGGAGTACCGGTCCCACCGCGAGCTGTTGTCCGGGATCCTCGACTCCCCGGGCGCGCGGGCAGGCGCGCGTGAGTTCGTCCAGGGGCATCCGGGAGGGCCGCGATGACGTGCACGGGTGGCGGCCGGGTGGGTCAACCCCTGGCTCCGGTGGTCACTCCGGCCTGGGACGAGTACTTGCGGAACAGTTCACGTCGTCCACTGACGCCCAACTTCCGCAGGGCGCTGCTGACTTGGTTCTTTATGGTCTGCGAGGCGAGGGAGAGTTCGGACGCGATTTCCTCGTTGGTGTACCGGCGCAGTACGAGGCTCAGGACCTGTTCCTCCCTGCGGGTGATGGCGGGCAGCCCGTCGGGCGTGACACTGCGGACGTCTATGTGTTCGCGTTCGTTCTTGCCGAGTATCCACATGCGTTGGCCGTTGTACGTGCGCACCACCGCGTCCACGAGTTCCGAGCTGCCTACGCTCTTGTGCAGGAAGCTGTCCGCCCCCGCCGATATGGCGGAAACGACGGCCCCGGGTGAGGTGTCTCCGGTGAAGACGACGACCCGGGGCGCGTTTTCCATCGCCTTCACCCGTTGGCAGAGATCGGCACCGCTGGTCGCGCCGTCCAGTTCCAGTTCGAGGACGACGACACCCGGGCGGGAGGTTTTGACGGCGTTCCATGCCTCGTCGCTCGTGGCGGCCTCCGCGGTCCACGCAACTCTCGTGTCGAGCAGCGACGAGAGCGCGTACCTGACCACGGGATGATGATCGACGACGAGTACACCTAACGCTTGCATGTGGGGGACTCCTCACACAGTGAGTGCAGCGGATGGTAGTCAGGTCTGCGATGCTCCGAGATGCGCCTGCGCCACGCTCCGGATGCCGTCCCGGGGGCGGCGCGTCAAGACGAGCGGGATCAGTCGCCGCGTGGGGCCCGATGGCCGCCCGCACGGCTGACTCCAGGGGAGCGGGCTGGTCAGGCCGACGCTCGGAGCCATTCAATGTCACGTAATCAATCGTGAGACAACACCCCGTTGGACATTCCGAAAACGGAATCAGTCGTTCCTAGACACCCCGTTGGACATTCCGCGTTCGGATTCAGTCGTTCCTCCTTGCGCGTCCGCGGATGGCAGACGACTGGCTAGAGACTGTCACGGACGCATACTTTCCCGGCAGCCTCCAGTCGTACCATGTACGAGAAATCGTACGGTACTCACGGTACCGAAGGTAGCTCAGATCGGGAAAGTCCGGACAACGACTACCGGCCGCTTCACGGCAGTCGGCGAATCCGTGACCAGCGAGCGACATGGCATGCACATGCCTCTGTACATTGTCCGGATGGCTGACAGCACTCTCTGGATCGCCTCACTGACCGCCGGCACCGCGGTCCTCGCCAGTTGGGTGTCCGGGCGGGCCACCGCGAGGGCCGCCACCATCCAGGCAGGCGTGGCCGCCGATGCCCAGCGGGGCGTACGGATCCGCGAGACCCGCCGGGCCGCGTACGTGAGCCTGATCGAACAGGCCCACCGCATGGCCGACCTGTACTGGAAGGTGTCCGACGTCCACGCGACCAGCACGCACACGACGCAGGTCCCCGCCCTGCAGGAGATCAGGGTGAGCCTTCGCGAGGAGTACGGAAAGCTGCGTCACCTCGTCTGGATCGTCACCCTGGAAGGCCCGGATCACGTGGCCACGGCAGCAGAAGACCTACGTCTCGCGACACGGCCGCCCTTTCGGGCACTGGAGGCCTCGATCGCGGGAGATGCCGACGCCGTACGGGAGTTCGACGCCTGCTACGACCCCTTCTGGAAGTCCGTCCTGGCGTTCGTGGCCGCGGCACGCACCGCCGTCCACGACATGTAGGCACTTCGCGGGAGCGGAGGCAGTGCCTGCGCGTTGACGCGGAAGCGAGAGCCCGATCACCGGCAAGGAAGGGAACACCGATGACGACCACCGCACCCGATCCCCGGCAGCCGGCGGCACAGGACCGCATCGCCGCGACGGTCGCCTCCCTGCAGACCGACCTGGCTCGCACCGACACCAAAGCGAGCCTGCTCCTCGCACTGTCCGGAGCCGCACTGGTGGCACTGGCCTCGAACGCACCCGACCTCCACCCGAGTGTCCCGGCCGCCGTGGCCGCGTCCCTCGCTGCCGCGGCACTGCTGGCCTCGACATTGATCCTGTTGCTCGCGATCCGTCCGCACCTCGGAGGAAACGGCTGGACGACCTGGTCCCGGTTGAGCACCGACCAACTGCGCGAACTGCTGGCATCCGGCTACCAGGTGGAGCACCTGGGGTTCATGTCCACACTCGCCCGGCGGAAGTTCCGGCTGATCCGGATCGCCGTGGACTGCATGCTCGCCGGGCTCGGCCTCCTGGCTCTCACGGCTGCCCTCGTCGCGGCGGCCTGAACCTGCGATCACCGATGCCGACCGGCCGGCACGGGCTATCTAGGATGTGCCGATGCAGCCCGTCGCACCTCCCCTGATACCGGCGAACGAACTCCGGCCCGGCCGTCACTGGTACGGCACAGCAGCCGTGACAGCCGTCGTACTGATCGTGCTGGGTGTGGGCATCGGCGTGTACCGGTTCAACAACGCGATCGACGCGGTGGACACCGGCCATCAGTTCACGGACGGTGACGCCTTCGCTCTCCGGCTCGAGCCGGAGAGCCAGAGGACGATCTGGATCAGGGAACGGGGCCCGTCGGCCTCCCAGAAGTGCAGCTTCACCGGGCCTGGCGATGCCACCCTCACCTTTCCGGGCATCGACTTGTTCCTCACCCGTGACGAGACCTGGAATCCGCTCTACACCATCGACGTGTCGCGGGCAGGCACCTACGAGGTCACCTGCACGTCCCAAGGACCGTCCCGGTACGCCATCGGGGACTCCGGAGGCCTGATCACGTTGGTGGGCGGGCTGATCCTGGCCTTCGCTCTCCCTGTCATCGGAATCAGCATCGGCATGGTGATCGCCCTGGTCACCGCCGTCCGCCGCCGCGGCCATCGCAAGCGGCTGCTCGCCGGCGAACGTCGCCCCGCGCCCCGAAAGAGCTGACTCCCAACTGCCGACAGGATCACGTCCCATGAGTTCAGAGCGATGGACCACGCATGCGATCGAGCTGAGGCCCACCTGTGTCATCAAGCGGTTTCGGGACGGGGACCGCGAGCGCGGTGGGCGCGAGTGGCGTGCGTTGACGGTGCTCGGCACGTATGCGCCCGGCCTCACTCCCGAACCCTGGGCGTCCGATCTTGCTGCTCCTGAGCCCTGGGTGAAGATGTCGCGGCTGGACGGGATGCCTCTGCGTGGTTCCGTTCTCCGCGACGAGCACATCAAGGCTCTGGCGGAAGCGGTGAGGGAACTTCATGCTGCGGTGCCGCCCGACGTACTTGATGAGATCCCCCCAAGGCCCGGCCATCAAGGGGATCTGGTCGCCCACATCCACTCCTGGTTTCCGCGGGCCCGCCCTCATGTCAGCGGCCGGGTGGGCGAGGCCATGGACGCCGGTCTGGCCTGGATCACTGGGTCGGGCCTGGAAAGCGGTGGCCGACCGGGCGTTTCATGGGTCTTCGGGCCGGGTGACGGCAATCTCGCCAACTACCTCTGGAACGGCTCCAAGGTTCAGGTCGTCGACTTCGAGGACTCGGGCCGCAGCGATCGCGCCTTCGAACTGGCGGAGATCACCGAACACGTGTCGAGCTGGGTGGAACACCCGCTGGATGTCCCGTCGTTCCTGGGGCACTGCGACCTGACCGCGGCAGAAGCCACGCGGCTGCACGACTGTCGCAGACTCCTCGCTCTCGTCTGGCTGTTCCTGCTCGCCTTCGATGACACCGACAACCCCAGGAACCCTCCCGGCACCGCAGAGCGACAGGCCGACCGCTTGCTGACCCTGCTCGCCTGAGTCACGCCGTGTGGTCGGTCAAGGCAGGATCTCGACGTACCCGTCGGTTCCGTGCACGCGGATCCGCTGGCAGTCCCGGATCAGCCTGGTGGCCTGCTCCACGCCCACGACGGCCGGCAAGCCGTACTCGCGGGCTATCACCGCGCCATGGGTCATCAGGCCGCCCACCTCCGCCACAAGGCCCGCGATGGAGACGAACAGCGGCGACCAGCTGGGGTCGGTGAAGGTCGTGACCAGGATGTCGCCCTCTTCAAGATCGGCATCCGCCATGTCAAGGATGACGCGGGCGCGTCCCTCGATGGTCCCCGCGGAAACCGGTACGCCGATCAGGGCGCCGTCCGGCACGTCGTCACGCCGGTACGACCCGGTGAGGGCCTCACCGTCCGATGTGAGCACCCGGGGCGGTGTGAGCGCGTCGTACGAGAGGAACGCGTCCTTGCGCTGCTGGATGAGCTGGTCGCCCATCTGCTTGGAACGCACGACGTCGTGGAGTTCCTGGAACGTGAGGTAGAAGATGTCCTCCTCCTCGGCCAGCACGCCCGCTTGCACCAAGCGCTCGGCCTCCCCCAACAGCGCCTGCTTGTAGAGGAAATAGCGGCTGACGATGCCGTACTTCGGGTACTCCCGGTACCCGATGAAGGTCCTGACCCGGTCGATCATCCGCTTGGCCCGGTCGGCCTTCTCGTCCCCGTCCGGCAGGGTCCGCAAGCGTGACAGCACCTCTTGTTCCTTCTGCTGCGCCTTCTGCCTTCCTTGCTCGAAGCGGCGCTCGGCGGCGCCCGGTTCGAAGTTCCTGACGTTGTCGAGGATGACGGGCACGAGTGTGGTGGGGCGCTCACACCAACGCGGCCTCGTGATGTCGATCTCGCCCACGCAGCGCATGCCGTACCGGTCGAGGTAGGCCTTGATGGCCTCGCGTGCTTCCGTCCCGCCCGGGTATGTCGCCAGCTCGTCCAGGAAGCCCTCGTCCTCGACACCCTGCAGGAACGCCACCACTTCCGGATACGGCCGGATCGCGTCCGCGACGTCGAGCAGCGCGAGTCCCATCTCGGAGGTCACGTTGTCGGGGGCGGACAGCGTGAGCGTGTCCGCCGCGTTCTTCTCCCCCAGCCACTCCTGCAGCGTGTCGTTGAGCCACCACGTGGCCTCCATCCCGGCCATGATCGCCTGCATGCTCAGTGGATCGCCGAGCACGCGCTTGTGCTCCTCGAAGGCCTCCAGCAGGAAGTCGAACAGCTCCGGTCCGCTCTTCGTCCGCAGGTCGCGCTCCAGAGCGGCGATGGACGTCTGGCTGCGCTCGATCAACCTGGTGACGACGGCCGGATCGGTCTCGATCGGGGCGGGCGCAGCGCCGACCAGCTGGCCGCCGGGACTCGGGTCCGGGAGCGACGGGACGAAATCGTCGCGGTCGAGGACGGTCTCCAGTGCGTCCCTCACCAGCGGGTCGCCCTTCCCCATGGCATCCAGGAGGGCGGCGCGGCTCGTGGGCGAAGCCAGGCGTCGGGCGACGTCGACGAACAGCCTCCCGCCGGCCGCGTGCATCGGCACCATGGCCGTCAGCTGCCACATGGAAAGCCCCAGGGGCTTCATGGGGTCGGTCATCATCTGCTGGTGGCCGACGGAGACGTAGACGTGGTTCTCCTCGTCGTCGGCCTCGGGGACGGGGAACAGCGTCGTGATCGGCCGGCTCTGAACGATCTGGAAACCGTCGTCGACCAGGCACCATTCGATGTCCTGGGGACGGCCGAAGTGCGCTTCGATCCGCCGCCCGAGCGACACGAGCCGCACGGCCTGCGCATCGGTCAGCGCCGGCTGCTCCTGCCGCTGCGAGTCGATCGCCACTTCCCGCGTGCCGCCGGCCGGCAGGGCCTCGATGGCACGCTGTTTGGCGGCGATCGCCTTGGCGACGATTGCGCCGTCTCGCACCGTGAAGACGTCCGGGTTCACCAGGCCGGAGACCAGGGCCTCTCCGAGGCCGAAGCCGGCGTCCACGGTGGAGACCTTCCGGTGGCCCGTGACGGGGTCGGCCGTGAACAGGACGCCGGACGCGTGCGGGAAGACCATCTGCTGCACGACCACGGCCATGTGGACCGTCCGGTGGTCGATGCCGTTGTGCTGGCGGTAGGTCACGGCCCGCTCGGTGAACAGCGAGGCCCAGCACCGGCTGATGTGCTGGAGGATCGCCGTCGTCCCCACGACGTTCAGGTACGTGTCCTGCTGCCCGGCGAAGGAGGCCGTCGGCAGGTCCTCCGCCGTCGCGCTGGATCGGACGGCGTAGGCAGCCAGCGCGTCCAGCCGGGTGTGTGCGCCGGTGATCGCCGCCGCGAGATCGTGCGGGATGGCAGTGCCTTCGATGGTGCGGCGGATCTGCGCGCTGAGCGTACGGATCGCTTCCCGGTCGTCCGGGTTCAGGCGCGCCAGCTGATCGAGCCGATCATCGATCGACGGCGACTCCGCCATGACCCGGCGGAAGGCGTCCGTCGTCACGCAAAAGCCACCCGGCACACGGATGCCTTCGATCCGCGACAGCCCGCCCAGGTGCGCGCCCTTGCCGCCGACGACCGCGACCTGCGTCGAGTCGACCTCGCGAAGGTCCAACACGTACTGCTCGTTCACTGCGATACCCCCGACATGTTCCTGCTCCATTGCGATGCGGCGGCCGGTCGAACCACCGACGCCCCCATTTCTTGCCGTCCCCGCCCGCGCGAGGAGACCGAAGCTTCAGCCGCGGTCCAACCGGTGGATGCTGACCGCATAGCCGCCGCCCTCATAGGGGTGGGCGTCCCACGTCGCGAAGCGGTCGGCGAGGGTGAGGCCGGCCGCTTCGCAGTAGGCGTCGTACTGCGGCAGGGTGATGCCGGGCGCTACCGGCAGGTGGGCTTCGTCCAGGCCGAATCCGGCGACCAGGAGGCCGCCCGAGCGCAGCGTCGCGGCCAGGCGGCCGACCACCGCGGCCTCCGTACCCGGGGCCAGGAGCGGGAAGATGTTACCGGCGGCGACCACGAGGTCGAAGTCCGCGGCCACATTCAGCTCAGCCAGGTCGAGCGTGGCCAGGTCGGCCTGGATCCATGGCAGTTCCGGCGCCTGCCTGCGCGCCACGGCCAGCATGGAAGCATCGCGGTCGACCCCGACACAGTCGTACCCGAGCTCCGCCAACCGGATCATGACCCGGCCGGTACCGCACCCCGCGTCCAGCACCCGTGCCCCAGCGGGCACCAACGCGGCGCACAACTGTGCCTCGCCGTGCATGTCCTTGCCGCTGTCGGCCAGGGCCGCGAACCGGGCAGCATAGTTCTCTCCGGACGTCCCACCAGTCAGCTCTTCCCAACGGCTCATGGCCCACAGCGTAAGCGAGCAGTGACTCGACGGACGCGCACCCCGGCAGTGAGGTGACTCTGCGCGGGGAAACCGCGCGCCGCCGCGAGCCCAGTGGCGGTCGGCGGTCGTACGGTCGAACCCGTCAACGAGGAGGACTTCATGCGCAGCGTGACCTATTCGATGAACATCTCACTGGACGGCTACATCGTCGGGCCGGACGGCAGCTTCGACTGGTCGGAGCCCGACGAGGACGTCTTTCGTTTCTGGATCGACGAGATTCGGAACGTCGGCGTCCACCTGCTGGGACGGCGGCTGTACGAGACGATGCTGTACTGGGAGACCGCCGACCAGGATCAATCGCTCGACGCCGCCGGGCTCGAGTGGGCCGGGCTCTGGAATCCGCTGCCCAAGGTCGTGTTCTCCACCACGCTCTCGGAGGTGCGGGGCAATGCCCGCCTGGTCTCCGGCGGCGTGGCGGAGGAGATCGAGCGGTTGCGGGCCGAGCCGGGAGAAGGCGAGATCGCGATCGGCGGCGCGACGCTCGCCGCCGAGGTCGCCGAGTTGGGTCTGATCGACGAGTACCGGGCCATCGTCTATCCGGTGCTGGTCGGCGGTGGCATTCCGTTCTTCCCCCAGCACGAGCGCCGGGTGGATCTCGAACTCGTCGAGACCCGTAGGTTCAATTCGAAATTCGTCTACCTCCGCCACCGCGTGGCGCGTTAACCGGCCGTCTGGCGCCGCACGTACAGGCGGTTGCCCTTCGGACCGGTCCACTCCAGGCGTACGACGCCGGCCACCGCGGCATCATCGGCGCGGGACGGGTCAGCCCAGTAGCCGTGGGCCGGGTTGCGGAAGAACGTCGCCCACAAGCCTCCGTCGCGGTCCTTGAAGAAGTTGTTGTGCCCGGCGCCCACACCCGCCGTCCACCGCTCCGAATACGGGCCCTCGAAACGGTCGGCGACAGCGACGACCGCGTCGTACTGGTACTGCGTCCGGCCGGTGCCCGGCGGGTCGTAGGCGTAGCGGGTACTGCCGTCGGCGTTGGCCGATGTACGGTCCCACGCGGCGTGCACCAGGTAGTACCTGCCGCCGTGCTTGAAGACGTAGGCGCCCTCGAGGTACGGCTCGGGCGTGTACGGCTTCTGCTGGAACGCCGGGAGGTTCGTCGTCGGGACGATGTCCTCCATGTCATCGCGGAACTTGGCGTAGACGTGATTGTGCAGCACAAGCCACGCGTCGTCGCCCTCCGTGTAGAGGCTGCCGTCGATGTGGTGGTACGCGCCGGGTTCGATGAACTCCGGCCCGTCGATGAAGGAATCGCCGAACGGCTTGTCGAGATTGCCCTCGACCAGGCGGTACGGCCCCGCGACCCCGCCCTCGCTCACCAGCAGGAACGAGCCGACCTTCTGGGAGTGGTCGCCCATGCAGGCGACGAGGTACCACTTGCCGCGGTAGTAGTGCAGTTCGGGCGCCCACACCTCGCCGCGCTTGCCGAACTCCTCGTCGTGCCAGTACTCCTGCCACGGAGCGACGACCGTGCGGCCGGGGCGGTTCTCCCCGACGAACTCGGGCGACCACACCTTTCCGCGCTCGGCGCCGGGCCGGATGCCGGTGGTGTCGGCCAGCCGCCACGGACCGTGCAAGGACCGTGCCGTCCAGACGAAGAGACCGTCGTTCCAGGGGGCAGCCGCCGTGAGGCCGGGCACGCGCGTGGTGCCGGTGGCGACGTAGAGCGGACGGCCGTCGACGACGAAGCAGTTGACGTAGGTGTCGCGCATCCAGACCCGGCCCATCTCCTTGTCGCGGGGCCGGAGTTCGAGGGGCAGGACGAAGGAGTTGTCCTTGCGCGGCCACAGATCCTTGCGGGCGTCCGCGATGCCGTACGGCCGGGGGTCGGGCCAGTTCGACGGGTACGGCCGCCGGGCAGCGGCCGTCGCGGTCTCGGCGGGCTGTGCGGCTTCGACGGGCTGTGCATGGGCCGAGCCGGTGGGCAGCGCCGCCGCGCCCACGGATCCGGCGATGCCTGCCAGCACGGACCGTCGGCCGAGGTGCGATTCGTTCGCGGGTCCGGTCATCAGTCGTATCTCCTTGGGCGTCATGGTGTCTGGGGCGTTTTCGTTGTCCTGGTCGTTCGTGCGGGGCGTTGGCGCTGTCATTGGTCCTGGGTGGTCGACGCCATTTCCGGGTCACCGGTCTCGAAGGCGGAAAGGGTCGTGTCGTAGTCCGTCTCGACGTCGTACATCGGCGTCATCCAGTGGTAGAAGTTGTCGCCGCGCTCGCGGAGCAGGTCGTACAGCTGCCGGGTCAGTGCCGTGCGTATGCCCCGCATTTCGGGGTGCTCATGGCGGTTGTGCAGCTCGTCGGGGTCGGCGTCGAGGTCGTACAACTCGTTGTGGGACTCCGGGTTGATCACGAGTTTGTGGCTTCGGGTGCGCAACATCCGCTGGGGGTACGGGAAGTGGTGGCCGTGGAACTCGGCGAGGTGGTGCTCGTCCCACTGCGGGTGTTCGCCCTGTACGAGGGGCAGCAGGCTGCGGCTGTCCACGGCCGGCTCGGTCTTGCTGCCCGCCAGGTCGAGAATGGTGGCGGTGCAGTCGGTGAGGGAGACGAACTCCTCGCGCACCTGGCCCCGCGGTGCACCGGGCACCTTCAGCAGCCCGGGGATGCGATAGATGTCCTCGTACATCGCAGGACCCTTGTCGTGCAGCCGGTGGGCGCCGGTGAACTCGCCGTGGTCGGCGGTGAAGAAGACCGCCGTCCGCTCGTCCAGGCCCAGTTCGCGCATGGCGTCGAGGATGCGGCCGGTCTGCTCGTCGATGAGCGTGACGTAGCCCCAGTACACGGCGATCAGCTTCCGCGACTCCTCCAGTGTCATGGTGTCGAAGGCCCAGAGCTTGCTGTAGTTGTGCTGGACGGTCGGTTTCGCCGCGAAGGTCTCGCTGATGGAGGCGGGTAGTTCGACCAGCTCGGGGTCGTACATGTCGTAGTACGCGTCCGGGAGGATGTACGGCAGGTGCGGGCCGAAGAAGTGGGTGGCCAGGAAGAACGGTGCCCCGTCTCCGTCATCCTCCTGCTCGGCGAAGCGGCGGAGCATCTCGATGGTGCGTGTGGCCAGGTAGTACTCGAAGGTGGCTTCGACGGGCTGGTGCAGGCGGGCGGCGAGGAGGTTTCCGGGACTGCCGTTGGGTGTGGTGCCGCGCACGGGGTCCGTGATGCGGTACGGGGGCAGGCCGTTCTCCGCCAGGTAGGCCAGGTAGTCGGGGTGGTCCACTGGGTTGTGCCAGCCGGCCAGATCGGGGCCCTCGAAGCCGTAGTCGGCGGCGGTGCGCCGCACGCCTCCGTGCCACTTGCCGACGAGCCCCAAGTTGTAGCCCTCCGAGTGCAGTTGCTCGGAGAAGGTGAACTGGCCGTCGGAGAGGTCCTCGAGATACCCCACGTTGCGCTCGTAGTTGGCCAGCAGCTTGTGCCGGAACGGAGCCGCCCCGGTGAGCAGGCTGGCGCGCGCCGGTGTGCAGATCGCGGTGGGGGTGTAGAAGCTGTCGAAGCGTGTGCCATCGGCCGCGAGCCGGTCGAGGTTCGGGGTGTGCGTATGCGGATTGCCGTACGCGCCCAGGGTGTCCACCCGGTGTTGGTCGGTCATCAGGAAGAGCATGTTGTGGCGCACGGAGGGCCTCTCGGGTCGGTCCGGGCTCGCACGTCGGCCGGGGCGGGCCGACGCATCGGACGTCGGTATGGCTGACACCTCGTCATGGCGGGTGTGGGGTGCGGGTCCGAAGTGCCGTGCGACGCATGCTCCGGCCCGGCGATCATTTAAGTCAAGAGTGCGGACATAAATCGCGCCGAGGTACCCAGCCGAGGCCCGTGACCACCGCTCCTCGGTGCCGACTGGGCCGCGGGGTGGCGTCCGGGCGCGCTACGCCCGTGCGAGCAGGCAGGTCGAACCGGTATCGAAGCAAGCCCCGTTGGGCGTATGGCGGTCAGATGAATAATTTGTTTCGAGTCATTGACGAAAATACTCGGCGCTCACATGCTGTCCTGCATGCACGAACACGACGGCCCGCTGACGCGGCTCCGACGCAGCCATGAGCAAGCAGTCCTCGAACTGCTCCGCAAGCACGGCCCGCTGAGCCGCGCCGAGTTGGGCGACCGCAGCGGTCTTTCCCGAACCACGCTCCACGACATCGTCGCCGGACTGGTGGGCAACGGCTCCGTCGTCGCCGGCACACCGCACGTCGAGGTACGCAAGCGCGGCCGGCCGGTGGAGAAGCTCAGCCTCAATCCGACAGCCGGCGAGGTGGTCGGCATCGACTTCGCACGCCGTGCCGTGCACGTCGCCGCCGTCAACTTCGCCCACGACGTGATCGGTTCGGCGAGCGAGGCGCATGCCGCGGACCTGTCCTGGCCCGAGCGGATCGACATCGCGGGCCGCCTTCTCGCCACGTCGGCCACCGAGTCGTCAGTGGGTCCGGCGGTGGGCGGCCGACCCGGCGCGTCGGGCGCCGTCCACCTCGACGCGCTCAGCGCGATCGGCGTCGGCGTGGTCGGACCGATCACCGATCCCGGCAGCGAGAACGCCCGCGCGCAGGGCATCGACGGACTGCCGGACCTGTTGCGCAAGCAGTTCGGTGTGCCGGTGCTCCTGGACAACAACACCCGGCTCGCGGCACTCGCCGAAGCGGTATGGGGCGCGGCGGCGGACAGCAGCGACGTGCTCTACCTGCGGCTGTCGCACGGCGTCGGCGGCGGCCTGGTCGTGGGCGGCGCGCTGCACCGCGGGCGCAACGGTCTGTCCGGCGAGTTCGGACACATCACCGTGGACCCGGCCGGCAGACCCTGCGAATGCGGCGGCACCGGCTGTCTGGAGACCCGTGCTTCTCTCGACGCGATCCTGCACCGCTACCGCGAAGCCGGTGGCCGGGCCGACGACCTCGCCGGGCTCCTCGACGCCGCAGCCGCCGGCGAGCCGTCCGCCCTGGACGTGCTGGAGCGCGTCGGCAACGACGTCGGCGGAGTCCTTGCCGCGGTCTGCCACGCCGTCGGGCCGGGCGTCATCGTCGTCGGCGGCGAACTGGCAGAGGCCGGCCCCGCCCTGCTCGAGCCGGTCGAGCGAGCCCTGCGGCAGCAACTGATGCCCCTGGCCCGCCCACACGTGGACGTACGGCGCGCGACGCTCGGCGACGCCGGCAGCGCGCTGGGCGGCATCGCCCTCGTACTCCACGAATCCCCCCTGCTCTCCCACTACCCGCAGCCCGTCTCCGAGGAGAACGCGTGAAGGCACCAGCGAGGACCCCATGGCTGTGATCACCCCTGTCGACAAGACCGCCGCCGACGGGCGGCAGCAGCAACCGCGCCGCTCCCGGCACCGGCCCCTGGTCCTCAACGCGCTCGCGGTGGTGGCAGGTGTCGCCGTGTGGGGGGTCGTGGCCGCCCTGGGCCTGGTCGAGAACCTGCCCACGCCGATGGCGGTGGCCCAGAAGGCCGGCACCATGATTTCCGACGGCACCCTGTCCTCCGACACGTTCGCCAGCCTGCGCCGGGTCTTCCTCGGCTACGCGCTCGGCGTGGCCGTGGCCATACCGGTCGGGTTCCTCATGGGCTGGTATCCCACCGTGCGCGCCTTGGTCGAGCCGTACATCCAGTTCTTCCGCACCATCCCGCCGCTGGCGCTCATTCCCCTGGCGGTCGTGCTGCTCGGGATCGGCGAGGTGCCGAAGATCGCCGTGATCTTCCTGGCCTCGTTCATGGCCTGCGTCCTCTCCTCGTTCCAGGGCGTCATCGACGTCGACAAGACACTGATCAACGCGGCCCGGGTGCTGGGCGCCAGTGACCGCACCATCTTCGCCAAGGTGGTCGTCCCCGCCTCCACCCCGTTCATCCTCGTCGGCATGCGCATCGGCCTCGGGGCGTCCTGGGCCACCGTGGTCGCCGCCGAACTCATCGGTGCACAGGAGGGGTTGGGCTACCGGATGCAGAAGGCATCCACCTGGTTCGAAATGGACACGATCTTCGTGTCCCTGATCACGATCGGCGTGCTCGGGCTCATCATGGACCGGCTCCTGCTGCTGGCCGAGCGACGCCTCACCGGCTGGCAGGAGCGACGATGAACAGCAAGATCACTTTTCGCGATGTGGTGAAGACCTTCCCGCTGAAGGGCGCGACCTTCACCGCGCTCGGCGGGGTCAGCCTGGACATCGCGGACCAGGAGTTCGTCACGGTCGTAGGCCCCTCAGGCTGCGGCAAGTCCACCCTGATGAGCATGGCCGCAGGGCTGCAGGAGCCCGACTCGGGCACCGTCCTGGTCGACGGAACGCCGGTCTCCGGACCCGGGCCCGACCGTGGGGTCATCTTCCAGCAGTACGCCCTGTTCCCCTGGCTGACCGTGCGGCAGAACGTGGAGTTCGGGCTCAAGCTCGCCTCCGTACCCGCCCCGGAGCGGCGTCGGCGCACGGATCAGGCCATCGGCCTCGTCGGCTTGAGCGACTTCGCCGACGCCCTGCCCAAGACGCTGTCCGGCGGAATGAAACAACGGTGCGCCATCGCCCGTGCGTACGCGGTCGATCCCCAAGTACTGCTGATGGATGAGCCGTTCGGTGCTCTCGACGCCCTGACCCGGGTGCAGCTGCAGGACCAGCTGCTCGAGACCTGGAGCCAGGAGAAGCGCACCGTGCTGTTCATCACCCACGACGTGGACGAGGCCGTCTACCTCGCGAGCCGGGTCGTCGTCATGGCCGCCAAGCCCGGCCGCATCCACCGCGTCATCGACGTGGATCTGCCCTATCCCCGCACCGAGGAGATCCGCCTCTCGCCCGAGTTCCGGCACATCCGCAACGAGGTGTGGACGTCCGTCTACCACCAGGAAGCCCCGCCCCAGGCCGCCTGAACCGCCGTCACCCGAGCCCTCCCCCGGGGCACTCCGCAGAACCGACCCGCGCATCACCCCGAGAGGACATCCCGCATGCCCAGAAGCACGATCAGGCACGCCTTCACGGCGCTGCCCGTCGCGTTCATGCTCTCGCTCTCCCTCAGCGCCTGCTCCAACAGCGCTTCCGAGGACAACAACACGGTCCGGTTCGGCTACATCGGTGACTACAACGGTGCCAGCCTGCTGGCGATCGCCGAGAAGCAGGGGCTGTGGAAGAAGGCGGGCCTGACCGCACACGTGAAGTCGTTCAACAACGGTCCGGTGCAGGTACAGGCGCTCAGCGCGGGCAACCTCGACTACGGCTACATCGGCCCCGGCGCGATGTGGCTGCCCGCCTCGGGCAAGGCCAAGGTCGTCGCCATCAACACCCTCACGTACGCCGACCGGGTCATCGGCCAGCCCGGCATGAAGTCCATGAAGGACCTCAAGGGCAAGCGCGTCGGCGTGCCCGAGGGCACCTCCGGCGACATGGTCCTCAACATCGCCCTGGCGAAGGCCGGGATGACCGTGCAGGACGTCGAGAAGGTCAACATGGACCCGTCCACCATCGTCTCCGCCTTCTCCTCCGGAAAGGTCGACGGTGCCGGCTTCTTCTACCCCGCCATCGACACCATCAAGAAGAAGGTCCCGGGCCTCGAGGAAATAGCCAGCACCAAGGACACCGGCGACGCCTTCCCCACCGCGTTCGTCGCAGGCACCAAGGTGCCCGAGGGGAAGAACCGCAAGGTGATCAAGGTGTTGCAGCAAGCCAACGACTGGCGCAAGCAGCACCCCGAAGAGACCGTCACGCTCACCGCCGAGATGCTCCAGGTCAGCGAGGCCCAGGCCAAGGCCGACGCCTCGCACGTCGAGACCCTCTCCACCAAGGACCTGGCCGCGAAGACCAAGAGCGGTGAGGTGGACAAGTGGCTGAAGACGCTGGGCGACTTCTTCGTCCGCAACAAGCAGCTGGACGACAACCCGGACCCCAAGGAGTACTACACGGGTGACCTCTACAGGCAGGCGTACAGCAAGTAGTACGCGACCTGGGCCAACTCCAGACAGGCATGCCTCCCTCACCCCCAGCCGCTGACCAACCCCGCAGGACACCTATGAGCAGCACCACCGGCACCGCAGGCCGTGGCACGCAACCGAGCACGAACAGTTGCTGTGCCCCCTCCGGCCGCCCGAAGCAGCAGGCACGCGATAGCCCCAACGCGCCCGAGGCATACATGCGTTACGCCACCGTCGCGCGCCGCTCTCCGGACTCCGAGTACGCCGACCGCGTTCCCCTCCCCGGCGGAACCTTCCGCATGGGCAACGAGGACGCGGAGGCGAACCCCGGTGACGGCGAAGGGCCCGTGCGCGGCGTATCGGTCTCACCCTTCGCCGTAGACGCCTACTCGGTCACCAACGCCCGCTTCGCGGCCTTCGTCGAGCAGACCGGCTACCGCACCGAAGCGGAGGAGTTCGGCTGGAGCTATGTGTTCGCGAAGTTCCTGCCGGGCCTCCTGCGCAAGGCGTCACCACGCCCGCCGGAAACCCCCTGGTGGTGCGGCGTCGAAGGCGCCGTCTGGAACAGACCGGAAGGTCCGGGCAGCCAACTGGACGGCCGCTGGGACCATCCCGTGATCCACGTGACGTGGCGAGACGCGACCGCCTTCTGCCGGTGGGCGGGAGGGCGCCTGCCCACCGAGCCTGAGTGGGAGTACGCCGCACGCGGGGGCCTGGATCAGGCCCGCTACCCCTGGGGCGACGAACTGACGCCGGGCGGGGAGCACCGCTGCAACATCTGGCAGGGCACTTTCCCCTTCCGCAACACCGAAGCCGACGGCTACGCCGGAACGGCTCCCGTGCACGCCTTCGCCCCCAACGGCTTCGGGCTCTACAACGTCGCAGGCAATGTCTGGGAGTGGTCCGCCGACCTCTGGCAGGACGATGACCCCAACCGTCGCGCCATGCGAGGCGGCTCCTACCTCTGTCATGACTCGTACTGCAACCGCTACCGCGTCGCCGCCCGCACCGCGAACACGATCGACAGCTCCGCAGGCAACCTCGGGTTTCGCGTGGCCTGGGACATCGGCTGACACCGAGCGCAATGTTCCCGTGCCCGGGACAAGAGGTGCTGGACAAGAGCCGCTGGACAAAAGCCGCTGTGCGCCAAACGCGGCAAAACGCCGGACCGATGCGGATCTGACGCTCCTTCAGGGAAGGGAAGAGAGACTAGAAAAGAGAAAAGAATGTTCGATGCCATCATCCTCATCGGCTTGGTCGTCGGTGCGTCGCTGCAGATCCAGGCCGTGTGGGACATGAGCCGTACCCCGTACGACGATGAGGACGCGCTCTCCGTGCACTCGCAGGCCATCGTCCTGGCGGTAGCGGGATCCCTGTGCGCGCTCGGCGCCCTGGTCGCCGCACTCATTGCCGCCATGACCACCTAACGGGCCGCCGCCCGACCAGAACGATGCTCAGGGCCAGCACCCATCAACGGCGGAGCTCGCCTGCCGGCCCCATGACGATGACCGGGCGGCGCTGTGGGTCCAGCAGGCGCAACAGCTCGCGCAGCTGCTCGCGAGGCAACGAGATGCAACCCTTCGTGGGGCCTCCGTGGTCCACGTGAACCCACACTCCCCCGCCTTTGCCCAGCCCCAGCGGCCGCACCTTGTCCAAGGGGGAGAAGCCTGACCGTCGGTTGTAGTCGATCGCCACGACGTAGTCGAAGGACCCGGCGAGGGACTCACCGTAGAACCCGGTGCCCGGCTCGTCGAACTCCTCATCCATGTCGTACGGAAGTTGGGTTCCCGGGTTGGGCAGGAGCCCACCCGCGTCACCGATCCGGAACACACCGATGGGAGTGCGGAGATCCCCGGCGCGGTGATCGCCGGTCCATCCGCGCATCGCATTGCGGGCTTGCCACGGACCCGCCGTGCGGTCCCAGCGAGCATGCCGCTCTCTCGTATAGAGCTCGGCAGTGGCCTCGTTCTCCTCTGGCTTCCCGGTGACCACGAGGACCTGCCGTGTCTCGGGCCCGATCTGGGCCTGCGTATACGGTCCAAGGCCGGGGACGCGGTGCGTCGCCCCGCCGTCCGCGCCAGGCCCTGGGAGGCCCCTGGCCGGTACACGCGATGCGGTGGCGGAGGGGTCCGTGGACGGGGAGGCCTGGGGGCTCGCGCACCCGACCAGCAGAAGGCAACAGGCCGAGACGAGCCTACGCAAGGATGGGCTTTGGACTGTGGAGCGCATGGTCTGTGTCCTCTTGGAGTCGCCGCGGGCTGCCCGCCCCGGATGGCAGACGGTTCAGGCGAAGTTCCCCGTCTGCTCTCACCTCTTCCCGGAACGAGCGGGACCCTCGCGCAACGCCACCAAGTTGCTGCGATCGGCCGTCACCTGTGGCGACGGCGGCGTCGACCGCAGGTTGGGGGGGCCGCTGGATGGACCAAGCGACCGATTTGATCGTCCAGTGGCCGGGTAGCAGGGCGACATGGTCACCGACAGCACCACTTCCCCCGGCGGATACGTGCAGCCCGTCATCGACGTGCCGGCTCTTGCCGCGTTGCTCGACGGCGAATACGCCGAGGTCCGCAGCCTGGTCCGCACCAATCTGACGACGTACGCGGGGGTACTCGACGAAGCGGAGCAGCTCGGCTTCGACGCGTTCCGCGAGCGCGTGCGTGAGCTCGTCGTCGAGATGGCGGCAACAGGACAGACCGGCATGGGATTCCCGAAGGAGTACGGCGGTGGCGACGACATCGGCGCGTCGATCGCCGCGTTCGAGACGCTCGCCTTCGGCGATCTGTCGGTGCTGGTGAAGGTCGGCGTGCAGTTCGGGCTCTTCGGTGGGGCCATCCTGCACCTGGGCACGGAACGCCACCACAAGGCCTACCTGCCGGATCTGATCACCGGGAAGCTGATGGGGTGCTTCGCGATGACCGAGACCGGACACGGCTCCAACGTCCAGGCGCTCGGTACCGTGGCCCGTTACGACGCCGACAGCCAGGAGTTCGTCATCACCACCGGCGAAGACCAGACGCGCAAGGACTACATCGGCAACGCGGCCCGACACGCGGAGCTTGCGGTCGTCTTCGCCCAGCTGGAGGTGCGCGGCGAGCACCAGGGGGTGCATGCCTTCGTCGTACCGATCCGCGTCGACGGTGAGGTGGCCCCCGGCGTCCGGATCGAGGACGACGGCCGCAAGATGGGCCTCAATGGCGTGGACAACGGCCGGATCTGGTTCGACGGCGTACGCGTGCCGCGCGACGCGCTGCTCAATCAGTTCGCCGACGTCACACCCGAAGGCGTCTACGAGAGTCCGATCGACAACCCGGGGCGCCGCTTCTTCACCATGCTCGGCACGCTGGTGCAGGGGCGGGTCAGCGTCGCAGGTGGTGCCATCAATGCCAGCAAGGTCGCCCTGGCGATCGCCGTCAAGTACGGGCTTCGCCGACGGCAGTTCGAGGCGGCTTCGGACACCGAGGAGCAGGTGCTCCTCGACTACGGCATGCACCAGCGCCGACTGCTCCCGCTCGTCGCGCGCACCTACGCGCTGCATTTCGCCCAGGACGTCATGCGCACGCAGCTGCACGAGGTCTTCTCGGGGATCAAGGGCGACGAGCACGCACGACGTGAGCTGGAGTCACGGGCCGCGGGCACCAAGGCGCTCGGCACCTGGCACGCCACGCGCACGATCCAGGAGTGCCGCGAGGCCTGCGGGGGCGCCGGCTACCTGGCCGTCAACCGCTTCGCCGCCCTGAAGGCCGACAGTGATGTCTTCACGACGTTCGAGGGCGACAACCACGTACTGCTTCAACTGGTGACGAAGGGTCTGCTGACCCACTACGCAGGCGAGTTCGAGAACATGGACCAGCTCGGCATGGTCCGGTACGTCACGAACCTCGCCGTGGAGACGGTCATCGAGAAGACGTCGGCCCACAAACTCCTTGAGCGGGTGCGCGACTTGCTGCCGGGCGGCGACGAGTGGGACCAGGAAGCAGGCCTCCTCGATTCGGAGTATCAGCTCGCCATGCTCCGCTTCCGCGAGGAGCACATGCTGGCCGGTGTGGCGCGCAGGCTCAAGCGTGGGATGGACCAGAAGGCCCATCCCGGCGTCGTCTTCTCACAGGTGCAGGACCACGTCATCGCGGTGGCCCACGCGCACGTCGAGCGGCTGGTGCTCGAGGCGTTCGTCGACAAGGTGCGCCAGCGGCCCGACGGTGACAACAAGGTCGCCCTGGGACTGCTGTGCGACCTGTTCGCGCTCTCCACGATCGAGGCGGACCGCGCCTGGTTCATGGAACACGGCCGACTGACGGTACAGCGCTCCAAGGCGATCCGCCGCGAGGTGAACGACCTGTGCCGCAAGCTCCGGCCGATCGCCGACGACGTCGTGGATGCGTGGAACATCCCGCCGGAGCTGCTGCGCTCGCCTGATCTGGTGGGGTGATCGACCGGCTTTCGGTTCGGGCGGCGGTCGGCACCATTCAGGTGGTCGGGCCCTGGGGCTGCAGGGGCTCGGCCCCGTCGCGTTTGTCGAGCGTTGCTTCTTTCTGCGTGGCCTCCGGCTTTTCGGACGGGCCGAAGACCAGCGGGGCGATCGCGGAGAGCAGCAAGGGGGCCGCGGCCAGGGCGAAGCAGGCGGGGAGCGGCAGGGCTTCGGCCAGGAAACCGGCCGCGGCTGCGCCTGCCGCGTTGCCCAGGTTGAAGGCGGTGTTGACCCAGGTGCCGACGCGGGTGCGGTTCTGGTCGGTGGCCTGCTCGTCGGCGAGCAGATAAGCGGTGGTCAGGGTGGGGGCGACCAACAGGCCCGTGACGGCGGTGGCGGTCATCATGGCGGGCAGGCTTGACGCGGTGCCTGCCAGGGCCAGCGGTACGGCGAGCGCCGCGGCCAGTACCGCGAGGCGGGTGCGGGCGTGGGTGCGCCAGTTGAGGCTTCCGTACAGGAGCCCGCCGACCACGCTGCCGACGGCGAGGGCGGCTTCGATCCAGGCGACGGAGGCGAGTTGGCCGTGCCGGCCGGCGAAGGCGACCACGAACAGGTTCAGTGAGCCGAGTGCCAGCCCCAGTGCGGCCGTCACCGCCAGCGGCCCTGCCGTCAACCCGTGCCGGCCGCCGGCGGCGGGCGTGGCCGGGGTCGGCATCGCGAGGGTTCCGCGTTGGGCGCGTACGGGCGACGTCCGGACGAAGGCCAGCGTGCCGATCAGGACCAAGGCCGCGCTGACGGCGATCCCCAGTGGTGGTGCCGCCACGATCACCAGGAGTCCGACGATCAACGGCCCTGTCACGTACAGCACTTCTTCGCAGACGGTGTCCAGGCTGTAGGCCCGCTGCAACATCCGCGCGTCGGGCAGCAGGTCACTCCAGACCGTGCGCATCACCGGGCCGAGCGGCGGGGCGCAGGCGCCCGCCGCGGCGGCGAGGGGCACCAGGAGCCAGGCGTCTGCCACGCTGCTCCAGGTGAGCGCGGCAAGCACGGCCAGCAGCAGCGCATAGGCGACGCCCATGGGCAGCAGCAGCCGGGCCGAGCCGTGCCGGTCGATGAGGCCGGACCGCAGCGGTGCCAGCAGGGAGTTGGTCAGGCCGAAGACGGCGACCGCGGCCCCGGCCACGACGTAGGACCCCGTACTCGACGTGATGGCGAGTGTCAGGGACAGGAACACGATGCCGTAGGACAGCCGTCCGACGAGCGACACCTGGAACGTGCGCCCGGCCGACGGTGTGCGCAACACGGCGCGGTACGAGGGCGGTTGAACGGGCGCAACCATTGGGGTACTCCTCAGTGATGTCGACAGCGGTACGCAGACAAGTCATGGCCCCGCCCTGCTCCGCAAGTCTGTGGCCCGGGGCTGGAAGGTTGCTCGGGCACCGCTCGAGCCAGCGGTTCGCGTCCTCGTGCGGGCAGCGCCGGTGCCTGACCATGTGCTCCATGAATGAGATGAACTGGATAGACCTCACCACCTTCAAGATTGTCGCCGAGGAGTTGTCCTTCACCCGGGCCGCGCAACGTCTGCTGGTGTCCGTGTCAGCCGTCTCACAGCGTGTGCGCCGCCTGGAGCGGTGTCTGGGGCAACGGCTCCTTGCCCGGACCACCACTCATGTGCAGCTGACGGAGGCCGGTGCGCTCGCGCTTCAGTCCATTTCGTCCATCGAGACGCAGTGGACGCAGACTCGAGCCCGGATCTCGGGCCTGGAGGAGCCGCTGCCTGCGCTCGTCCGGCCCTTGTGTACGGCTCTGTACCGTCTCACGCCGTGCGATCTGCCGGACCGGATGGCGACGATCGCGGCGCCGGGCGCGAGCGAGGTGCGCCACTACCGGTCGGTGGCGCTTGGGCTCGATCAACTGCGCCGCGGCGAGGTCGACTTCTTGTGGTGGCGCACCTGGCACCGGCCCCACACCGGGTTCGGCGAGGACCTGCGCGAGCTGCACAGCCACGAGGTGGTTGCGGAGGACGCCTGGGCCTATCTCAACTGTCGCCACCCGATGGCCGGCGGTCCCGGCCTGAGCTTGGGACAGCTCGCGGGCTTCGCCCTGGTCGCGCCGCCGGAGGAGAGCGCAGTGGCGGTGCCGCGCCAGCTGCGCGAAGCCAGCGGCCACGAGCAGGAGTTCGTCCATTACCCCGAGTCCCAGGAACTGGCCCACGAGCTGCTGCGTACGTCGACAGCCGTGACCCTGGGCGGGCCCAGTGAACCGCTTCCCTCCGGACTGCACCGCCTGCCGCTGTCCTCCGCGGTGCAGATCCGCTACATGCTCAGCTGGCGCGGTCACCCGGCGGTGGAACGGTTGGCTCCCGCGGTCCTTGACCTCTACCGGCGGTGGTACGTGGAGCGCACCGTCGAGCGCAACCCGCACCACCACCGGCGGATGTTGAGCGACCCGGAGACCTATCCGGGGCTGCCGGTCACCGACTACTACCCGAGCGAGCCGCGAGCGATGGCACAGGCAGCCGTTGGGTGAGACCCGATGGAGCGTGGGTCGCCAGGTACGGTGCCGCCCTGCGGGCCAGATCCGCGAGGAGCTCGGCCGACCGCTCCTGGTGGACGATGTGCCCGCCCTCCAGCCACACCGCTTCGGCCCTGCCCGTGGTGTGCCATGTCCAGGGTGTGGGCGCAAGGCCGTCCTCCGAGGCGTAGTACGAGACGACGGGGCAGGCCAGCACCGGTTGTTCGGGAGCCGTCCAGCGCGCGGCAAGCGTCAGGTCGGCGTGGAAGATGGGCACCGTGAGTTCGACGAGCTCGTCCAGGCACTCCGGGTCGGTGAGCCCCTGGTCCATCAGCAGGCCTCGGATGAACCGCCGGTCCTCGGTGTCGTCCGGCTCCTCCATGCCCGATGCGCCGCCGGGCCGCGGGGGTGCGCACGCGACCGTGGCCACCAGAGCCGGCGGGCGAGCGAGCCGTCCGCCAGCCTCCAGCGCCCACAGCGCGCCCAGGCTGTGCCCGAGCAGGACCACGGGGGCCGGGCCGAGGTTGCCGAGGGCGTCCACGACGGAGTCCAGCATGGCGTAGGGGTCTTCGGCCAGGGGTTCGTCGAAGCGGTGGCCCCGTCCGGGCAGGCACACCGAGCTCAACCGCCAAGAGGGCGGCAGATACGGGGGCAGGGTGCGCGCGGTGGTGGGCCCGTCGCCCGCTCCGGGCACCATGATCAGTTCGACCTCCGGGTCGGCCGGACCCGACAGCGGTACGAACCACGCCTCTTGACTTTTCATCAGCTCCTCCCCGCCGGCACAGGGACCGACTCGGGTACGTGTTGGTCGGCGGCGACCGGCGCGGTCCGAGTGGACAGCTCGGGCAGGTCGGGCAGGTCGGAAAGGCGCCGGGCGGCGTCCCGGGCAACCTCCCCCGCCAGATGCGTGAACGCGTCCGCGAGCAGGGCCGTTTCCTTCGCGGTGAAGACCGTGCTGTTGCAGTGGAACCAGCCGCGCAGCCCGTCCCCCTCACGGAACATGTCCAGTGACAGGTCGAAGCGCGGGGCGCTGGAGCTGAGGTCGACCGGCGCGCTCTGGAGTCCGTGCAGGGCGAAGCCTGCGTCGATCTCCTCCTCGAAGAGCTGGAAGGTCGCCTGGAGCAGCGGCTGCAGGCCCAGGTCCCGCTCCGGGTTGACCGCCTCCACGAGGAGTTCGAACGGCAGGTCCTGGTGGGCGAAGCCGCCGAGTACGACCTCCCGTACCCGGCCCACCAGGTCGGTGAAGTCCGGGTCGTCGCGCAGGTCCGCGCGCAGGGCCAGCATGTTGACGAAGAACCCGACCACGCCCTCCACCTCGGGGTGGGTGCGCCCGGCCACCGGCACGCCGACGAGCAGGTCGCGCTCGCCGCTGACGCGCGAGACGAGGACCTCGAACGCCGCGAGCAGGGTCATGAACAAGGTGGCGCCCGATGCCCGCGACAGGGCCCGCAGATCCTGCGTCACATCCGGTGACAGCGCGAACTCGACGGTGCGGGTGCCCGGTTCGGTGCTCTCGGGCCGCGGCGCGAGGGCGGGCAGATGGGTGGGGGCGCCGTCGATGTGCGCCTTCCAGTAGGCGAGGAGCTCCGCGAGGGCGGGCCCGGCCAGTTCGGTCTGCTGCCAGGCGGAGAAGTCGCGGTAGCGCACCGGCAGCGGTTGCGGGAGTCGTGCCCGGTCCAGCACGGCGGCCTCGTAGTGCTGCGCGAGTTCCTCCAGGAGCAGGGTCATGGACCAGCCGTCGCACACGATGTGGTGCATGGCCAGCGACAGCACGTGGTCCTGTGGCCCCAGGCGCAGCAGGCGGGCCCGGAACAACGGGCCCTTCTCCAGGTCGAAGGGGTCTTCCAGCATGCGGCGGCAGAAGTCGTGAACGGCCGCGTCCTGTTCGGACCCGGGTACGGCCGCTGATTCGACCTGTTCCAGCGTGCCGCTCCAGTGTGCGTCGACGATCTGTACCGGGCCACCGTCCGCGACGTCGAAGCGGGTGCGCAGCGATTCGTGCCGCTGCGCGAGTCCGGCGACGGCCGCTGCCAGGGCGGTGGGGTCGATCGTGCCGGTGAGCCGGAAGGACTCACCCATGTGGTACGCCGTCGAGTCGGGGTCCAGCTCGTGCATGAACCACAGCCGGGCCTGGGCGTACGACACGGGAGTGGCGGCACCGTGCGTGGTGCGCACCAGGGGTCGCCGCTCGGGCCGGGTGCCCCGCTCGACGGCGGCGGCGAACTCCGCCACCGTGGGCGCGTCGAAGAGTGTTCTGACCGATACCTCGGTGCCGAACAGCCGTCGTATGCGGGAGACGACCCGGCCGGCGCGCAGCGAGTGTCCGCCGATCCGGAAGAAGTCGTCGTCCCGCCCGACCCGGTCCAGGCCGAGGACCTCGGCCATCACCTGGGCGACCAGTTCCTCGGCGCCCGGCCGGGGTGCGGCGAACGCCGTGGCGGACACCTCGTCGGCCTTCGGCAGGCCCCGCACGTCGATCTTGCCGCTGGGCAGCAGGGGCAAGGTCGCCAGCGACACGAAGGCCGTGGGCACCATGGCGGCGGGCAGCCGGGCGGCGAGCGTGTCCCGCAGCTCGTCGAGCTGCCCGTCCCCTGCGGCCGGGGCGAGGTAGGCGGTCAGGGCGCCGTCGTGGTGGACGGCGACGGCCTGGCGCACCCAGGGCTGCGCCAGGACGGCGGCCTCGACCTCGGACAGCTCCACCCGGTGTCCGCGCACCTTGACCTGCCGGTCCAGGCGGCCGAGGAAGCGTACGGCACCATCATCGGTGTAGGAGCCGCGGTCGCCGGTGCGGTACATGCGAGCCCCGGGCCGGTCGGAGTAGGGGTCGGGGAGGAAGCGCGCCTCGGTCTCGGTGGGCAGATCCAGGTAGCCGCGGCCCACGTGCGCGCCGGACAGATACAGCTCGCCCGCGACGCCCGGCGGGAGCAGATGACCGGCCGCGTCCAGGATCCTCACCTGGGTATTGGCCACCGGGCGGCCGATCAGCGGTGTCTCACTGTTGGCCAGCGGCCAGGTGAGGGCGTCGATGGTGCATTCGGTGGGCCCGTAGAGGTTCCACGCGGTGACCTCGGGTGTCGCGCGCAGCCGCTGCCACAGCTGGGCCGGTATCGCGTCGCCGCCGAGCAGCAGCAGACCGGGGCGGTGGGCGGCGCTCTCTTCGAGCAGGCCCAGGTCGAGCAGGTGCGGAAGCTGTGCGGGCGGGACGTCGAGGACGTCGATGCTCGCGTCGCGCACGAAGTCGAGCAGTGCGTGCGGGTCGCGGCGGGTGTCCTCACCGGCCACGTGCAGTGCGTGCCCGGCGGCCAGCCACAGGAACTGGTCGATGGTGGCGTCGAACGCGAACGAGGCCGTCCAGGCGACGCGTCGGCGGGTGTCGGTGTGCCAGCCCGCGGTCCGGTGGGCGGCCAGCAGGTTGGCGAGCGCGCCGTGTTCGAGGGAGATCCCCTTCGGCGTGCCCGTGGTGCCGGAGGTGAAGAGCATCAGCGCCAGATCGTCCGGGCCGGGCCCGCCGGCGTCCGCCGCGGGAGCGGCCACCGCATCCGCGAGGTCGATCACCGCCAGTCCGGGCCCGCCCAGTGCGGCGGCCGCGGCATCGCCGAGCAGCGCCGACGCCCCGCTGGCAACCAGCACGGACCGCAGCCGCTCGGGCGGATCGTTCAACTCCAGGGGGACGGCCGCGGCCCCCGCCTGCCACACGCCCAACAGGGCGGCGACCATCAGCCGTGAGCGTTGACCGGCGACGGCCACGACTGGGCCGTGGGCGGCGACCGCGCCGGCCACGCCCCGCACGGCGCGGCCCAGTTCGGCGAAGGTCCAGGTGCCGTCGGCGTCGGTCACGGCCGCCTTGTCCGGAGTGGCGGCCACTTGGCGCCACAGCGCGTCAAGGACCGAGCTGTCGGTCACCGGCACCTCGGGTCCGGCGCCCAGGGCCAGGACGTCCGCGGCGTGGGCGGGCCCCACCAGCGGCAGCTGGGAGACGGGGCGCCCGGGATCGGCGACGACTTCGGTCGCCAGGGTCACGAAGCTCTCGACGAGCCACTGGGCCTCGGCGGGGCTGAGCAGGGCGCGGTCGTAGGTGAACAGGCCGCGCAGTTCGTCGCCGTGCCGGTGGAGGTCCATGGCCAGCGGCAGGTCGGGGTCCTCGCGTCCGGGGGGATTGACCGCGTGGACACCGCGGACGCCGCTGAGCTGGAGGGGGCTGCGCGCCGCGTCGTCCTCGAAGTACTGGAAGGCCGACTGGACCAGCGGCATTCCGGAGGTGCGCTCGGGGTTGGCGGCCTCCACCAGGCGTTCGAACGGCAGGTCCTGGTGGGCGAATCCGTCGAGGACCACCTCGCGCACCCGGCCCACCAGGCGGGTGAAGTCCGGGTCGTCACGCAGGTCCGCCCGCAGCGCGAGCATGTTGACGAAGAACCCGACGACGTCCTCCACCTCGGGGTGGGTGCGCCCGGACACGAGGGTGCCCACCAGCAGGTCGCGCTCGCCGCTGTAGCGCGAGATGAGGATCTCGAACACCGCGAGCAGCGTCATGAACATGGTGGCGCCGGAAGCGCGCGACAGGTCCCGCAGGGCCTGGGTCACCTCCGGTGACAGCGTGAACCGCACCTCGCCCTCGGCACGCGGGCCGGCGGCGGCCTCGTCCGGGGTGGCGAACTCCAGGAGGGTGGGGGCGCCTTCGATGTGCGCCGTCCAGTAGTCCAGGAGCTCCTGCAGTGCGGGGCCGGCCAGTTCGGCCTGCTGCCAGGCGGCGAAGTCGCGGTAGCGCACGCCGTCGGGCGCCGGGGCTACGCTGCGGCCGGGCAAGGCCGCCTCGTACAGGTCGTTGAGCTCTTCCAGGAGCAGCGTCATGGACCAGCCGTCGCAGACGATGTGGTGCATGGCCAGCGACAGCACATGGTCCTGCGGTCCAAGGCGCAGCAACCGGGCACGGAACAGCGGCCCTTGGGCGAGGTCGAAGGGGTCGGCGTGCATGCGGCGGCAGAAGTCGGCGATGGCCGCGGTGCTCTCCTCCTCGCCTCGGGTCTCCTCCCCTGGGGCGTCGATCAGTTCCAGGGCGCCGTTCCACTGCTCGTCGACGCTTTGTACGGGTACACCGTCGGCCACCGAGAAGCGGGTGCGCAGCGATTCGTGCCGCTGGGCGAGAGCGGCGACGGCAGTGGTGAGCGCCGTCGCGTCCAGCGGTCCGTCGATCCGGAACGACTCGCCCATGTGGTACGCCGTCGACTCCGTCTCGAGCTCCTGCAGGAACCACAGGCGGCGCTGGGCTGAGGAGACCGGAGCTGCCGGCCCGTGCGGCCCGCGCTGCAGGGGGCGTCGGCTGATGCTGCTCCCCCGCGCGACCTGCGCGGCGAACTCGGCCGCTGTGGGCGCGTCGAAGAGCAGCTTGACCGGCAGGTCGACGCCGAACAGTTCGCGCGCACGGGCGACCAGGCGCACGGCGGGCAGCGAGTGGCCTCCGGTCTTGAAGAAGTCGTCGTGCCGTCCAACCCGCTCGCGACCCAGGACCTCGGCCATCATCATGGCGACCAGTTGCTCGGCGCCCGGCCTCGGTTCCACGTAACCGGCCTTGGTCATCTGCCTCTCCGCTTCTCGTTGCCGGCCGGTGGTGCCGACCGTGTGCGTGCGCTGTGTCGTGTGGTGGGGTTACGCCGTCGCCGCGATGCGGTCGGCCAGCGCGCGTGCCGTGCCGCACTGGTAGATGTCGCGCACCGTCACCTTCAGCCCCTGTTCGCGCAGGCGCCGGACGCACATCGCGGCCTTGAGCGACCCGCCGCCCACGGCGAAGAACTTGTCGTCGGGGCCGCAGGCGCCCGCGGTCAGTTGTTGGGCGAAGGCCTCCAGGACGATGCTCAGCAGATCGCCTCCTCGCAGGGAGGTGACCTCGCGCGATGCGGTCTCCACGCCCGGCCGGGGCAGCGGCAGCTGCTCTTGGGACACCCCGGTTGGTGTCTGGGGCAGCTCGGTGACCAACACGACGTCAAGCGGTGCCACGGGCGTGCGCAGGTGTCGTTTGAGGTGCTCGCGCAGCCCGCCTCCGGCCGTCTTCACGGTGCGCGGCGGGTACGGCACGACAGGCCTGGTGGCACCGGCGTCGTGCGCGGCATCGATTCCGGCGAGGGTGAAGTGGCCCTGGTCCGTGGGGTCGGCCGCCGGGAAGGACACGTCGTACGCGCCGTCCGGGTCGCCCGATGCCCAGCTGATGCGGGCGGGGCGTGCCCATTCCTCGCCGAGCCGCCACACGCTCTCGGGGTCCATGCCAGTGGCCGGCCCGGCGGAGTGGCCTTCGGCCTGCCGCGGGCCGGCCGGTGCGCCGTCCCTGGCCCTCAGCGCCTCGGACAGACGGCGGTTGACGACGCCCCGGTAGGCGATCGGGCCGGGGTCCTGCTCAAGGCGGGCGCGCAGCTCTTCCAGCGTGAGTGCGTGGCCGGGGTTCGCCGCGGGTGCGGACTCTCCGGGGGGCGCGGGCTGCGGCGGACAGTCGATGTGCAGGAGGGCGTCGAAGCGGAAGAGAGTCATCTCGTTGGGGTGGATGCCGCGCCGGGGCGCGACCTCCGCGTGTGAGACGCGCGCCATCCGGGTGGGGGTGGCCGCCAACCAGGCCGGGTCCAGGCTCAGTTCACCGTCGGCGGCGAGCTCGGCCTCGTGTGCCTCGCCGGCCGCGGCCTGCGCGGCGCCCTGACCGGCGGGGCTGTGCCGTGCGACCTTCAGGGCGGTGAACGCCTCCGCGAGCCGGGCGTTGCGCAGGTCGCCCAGCAGGATGTGGCCGCCGGGCCGGACGACGTCCACGGCGCGGCGCACCACCTCCTCGAAGTAGTACAGGGAGGGGAAGTACTGGGCCACGGAGTTGATGATGACGGTGTCGTACATCTCGTCGACCAGTTGCGGGGACCGCAGCGCGTCGGCCTGGCACACCGTCACCCGTACCCCGGCGTCGGGGCCATCCGCGGTCAGCTCAGCGGCGCGCTGGTCGAGCAGTTCGACGGAGCGCGCGGAGAAGTCCGTGGCCACGTAGTGCTCGATGGGTGCGCCGGCCAGCAGCCGGCGCATGATGATCCCGGTCCCCGCGCCGATCTCCAGGACCCTGCGGGGCTGGAGTGCCAGGACGCGGCGGACCGACTCCTCCGCCCACTCGGCCATGCCCTCCGCGGGGATCGCATCGCCGGTGAAGCTGTCGACCCAGCCGGAGTTCTCGCCGTCGCCCCCCGGCTCATCGGCGCCCTCGTAGGTGTCGTCGAAGACGTTCTGCCAGGACTCCAGGACGTCACCAGCACCCCAGCCGGCCCGCCCGGTGTCCGCGGCCGGGTCGGGCACGACGTAGGCGACCAGGCGGGTCCCGTCGTCGGTGTGGCGGGGCAGCAGGGCCGCCTCGCGCACCCGGGCGTGAGCCGCCAGTGCCGTCTCGATCTCCTGCGCCGATGTCGCGGCGACGACGGTGTCGGTCATCGGTCTCCTCCGGTCTGCCGGGCGATCGCCGCCCGGTCGGTCTTGCCGCTGGGGCTGCGCGGCAGCGTCTGCAGCACGGTGATCGTCAACGGCACCGAGGCGGCGGGCAGCAGTTGCGCCAGCTCGCGCAGCAGCACGTCGGGGTCCGGCTCGGCTGCCCCGGGCGCCGCGGCGACGGCGGCGTGCAGGGTGCGGCCCCCTTCGGAGCGTTCGGGTGCCACGCAGACCGCCTCGCCGACGCCCGGCAGCTCGCGCAGGCAGGCCTCGACCTCCAGCAGGTTGACGCGGCAGCCCCGGATCTTGACCTCCTGGTCGAGGCGGCCGACGAAGCGCAGGGCGCCCTCCTCGACCCGGACCAGATCTCCGGTACGGAAGGCGCGGGTGTGGCCGTGCCGAGTGCGCTCGATGCTGATGTAGCGGGCGGCGCTCAGCTCCGGCTGGTTGATGTACTCGCTCGACATCGGCAGCCCTGCGACCAGGAGTTCGCCGGTGTCACGCGGTACGTCACCCGGCGACCCGTCTTCGCTCAGGGGGGCGATGAGTAGTTCGCAGCCGGGCAGGGGCCGGCCGATGGGCGGGTGCACCGGCCAGTCGGCGGCGGGGCCCCGCAGGGTGTGCACGGTGACCATCGCCGATTCGCTCTGCCCGTAGTGGTTGTTCAGGACACAGTCCTCGAGCCGCGTGAACAGCTCGCGCACCGGTCCTGAGCACACGAGCTGTTCGCCCGCGGTGTTGATCTCGGCGAGCGCCAGGTCGTCCAGGCTCGCTTCGGTGCTCGCGGCGACGGCCAGCATGTTCAGGGCCAGGCAGGGCAGGAACAGCCGCTCGATCTGCTCCCGGCGCAGCCAGCTGAGGAGTTCGAAGGGGTCGGACCGCAGCCGCTCGGGAACGGTCACCAGCGTGCCGCCGCCGGCGAGGGTGCCAAGCACCTCCTGGAACCACACGTCGAAGTTCATCGGCGCGAACTGCGCCGTGCGCAGGTCACTGCGCCGGGAGTGGCTGTGCTGCCACTCGGCCATGTTGTCCACGCAACTGTGGGGCAGGGCAACGCCCTTGGGCCAGCCGGTGGACCCGGAAGTGTAGATCACGTACACCGGGCGGTCCGGCACACACGCGACGGGCGCCGGTCCGACGGGCCCGGCGTCCCGCTCGCCGTGCACCGGCGGCGGAATCCGCAGGGCAGGGCAGTCGGCGGCGACGGCGGGCAGGTCTCCGCTGTGCAGCAGCACGGTGGGACGGCTGTCGGCCAGCATGTGGGCAAGGCGCCGCTCGGGATAGGAGGCGTCCAACGGCAAGCAGGCGGCGCCGAGCCAGATCGCGGCCAGCGTCGCGGCGACCACATCGGTGCCGCGCGGACCGGTGACGGCGACCCGGTCCCCGGCGCGGACACCCTGCTCGTGCAGCAGTCCCGCGATCTGCGCGCACCAGGCAAGCAGCCCGTCGTAGCTGACCTCGCGCACCTCGTCGGCGACGGCGATCCGCTCGCCGTGCCGGGCGGACGAGCTGATCAACGACTCCAGGAAACAGGGGGGTTGGGCTTCGCCACCCCACAAAGAAGGCAGGGAGGTACTCATGCGCCCACCGCCGCGTGGAGCGAGGGGGACACGTGACCGTGCTCTCCACAGACATCAGGAATGGGCATGTCGAACCTTTCTGCGTTACGTCCTGGGGGGATGGGTGATCTTCGTTCCGTCCGCGTACGACGCGGCTGACGTCCGCAGGCGGGTGGCGGGCTAGGCCTCCTCGGCGAACAGGCCCCGGTGCAACGGGCTGGCCCGGAAGGGGCCATTGGCGTACGGGGAGTGCCCCGACAGCGGCACGCGGGCTCCGTCGGCCCGCACCAGGGCGCCGGTGAAGGTGTACTCGGGGTGGAGGCCGTCGGCCGCCGGGCATACGGCACAGTCCAGTTCGAGGACGTCGCCGGGTGCTGCCGCGATCGGCTCGGGCACGTCGAAGGGCACGTACACCGGAAGCCAGTTGGTGACCGTCTCCAGGCTGTCCAGGACCGGGCCGTCCGGGGTGCAGCGCATGGTCAGCCACAGCAGCAGCCCGTCGACCGGACCGGGCGAGGTGATCTCGAGCCGGGCGGCCGGGAATCGCGCGATGCCCTCCTCCAGGCGCAGGTCCTCCACCAGGCAGGCGGTGCTACGCAGCGCCGAACGGTCCACGTTGCCCAGGCACATCCGCAGGTCGAAGGGGCCGCCCGCGCTGGTGAGGACCTCCCCGACGTAGTCGGCGAAGTCCACGTCCACCGCGAACTCCCCCTCAAGGAGATCCTGGGCGCAGACGGCGGCGGCCCGGGTGCCGACGACGGCGGGGATCACCGCGGCGCCCGGGGTCAGCAGCCGCTCGCGTACGTCGTCCAGGACGGCGGCGATGCCCTCGGCGCCGCCGATGCTGCCCACCAGTTCGGCGACGCAGACCTCGGCGCGTTCGGGCACCTCGACCGTGGTGGCCTCGCCGGACAGGACCTCGATGTCGTACTGGGGCCGCTTCCTGGCCAGTTCCGTGGCGCGCACGGCGCTGTCGGGGATGCTCTCGATTGCGCGCACGGTGCGGGCGCCGCTCTCGGCGGCGTACAGGGACCACAGCAGGTCGGGGCCGCAGCCGACCTCCAGGACGCGGGCGTGCGGGGCGCGTGCCGCGATCGCCTCCCGGAAGATCTTGTTGCGGGGCTCGTCCTCGAGCATCACGTGGTAGAGGAAGTCGTCGTACAGGGGGTATTCGCCGACCGACGGCCACAGATAGGGCCGCCCGTCCAGCGCCGCGTCCCGCTTCACCCGCAGGCGCAGCCGCCGGCTGCCGACGGTGATGGTCTGCCAGGAACAACTGCCGTTCTCCTGAGCGCCGTTGCTCCGCGCGGGGGCCGTCACGCGTCGTCTCCGCCGCATGAGTACGGATGCCGCGGGGCGGACGTCCCATCCTGTTTATCGCGCTCGACCACGACCGGGAATTCACTCATGCCGCCATGGTCACGGCGGCCCGAGCCGCAGTGAATACACGAAATTCTTCACGCGCGCAGTGGGTATGAAGCTCAGCTCCACAACCCGGTTCGACCAGCACTCTTTACGCACACGAAAAGGCATTCCCGGGCTTGCACTATTTGCCGGATAGTCAGCGCCTTCGAGCCGGTGTTAGCAATGGGCCAGTTGGCACCCGCCGCATTGGGGAGTTTTCGTGCACCCGTTGACGAGTTCGTCGATCAGTCCCTCCGCACCCGAGGGCGCATGGAACGAAACGCACCGCGCGTTCCGGTCCGACGCGCTCCTCCACGACCTCGTGGGCGAGGCGGCGCAGCGCTGGAGCCACCGCCCGGCGCTGGTGACCGACCACGGCACGCTCACCCACGGAGAGCTGCACACCTGGTCGGGCAGGATCGCCCGGCACCTGCACGAGCTGGGTGCCCGCCCCGGCGGCTATGTCGCCGTGCTCGGCGACCACGCCCCGCACACCGTCGCCGCGCTGCTCGGCGTGGTGCGCGCAGGCTCCGCATACGTCCCGCTGGACCCCCGCTGGCCCGCGGCACGGATCGCGGCGATGCTGTCCGCGCTGCGGGTCGGCTACCTGGTCGTGGACCGGGCCCACTACCGGGTGGCGACCGAGATCTGCTGGTCGCTGCCCGACCTGGCCCACCTGGTGTGCGTCGACGCCCCCGAAGAGCGGCCGTGGCAGGGCGAGTTCTCGGCGGAGACCGTCGCGGACCTGTGGGACTGGGTCGCCGAAGACACGGACGAGTTGCGCGCCGCCGGATTCAACCGGGGCGAGGACGGGCCCCAGTACACCCTCGACGAGGTCACCTCCTACGCCCGCCACGTCGCCGACCTGGTCACACCCCACCTGGACGCCACCTCACGGGTCCTCGAAGCGGGCAGCGGCATCGGGATGATTCTTCAGGAGCTCGCCCCCAAGGTGGCCCGCTACGTCGGCATCGACCCCTCCCCCGTCGCCTCGGACAAGGCACGCGACCGGGCCCGACAGCACGCACCGCACGCCGAGATCGTCACCGGCTTCGCCCACGAGGCCGCCCGCCTGGCTCCGGGCCCCTACGACGTGGCGCTGCTGGCCAGCACCATCCAGTTCTTCCCCGGCACCGACTATCTGCGCGACGTCCTGGACACCCTCGCCGACCAGCTTGCCGACACCGGCACCCTCGTCCTGGCCGACCTCGTCGCACCGGACCAGGAGGCGCACGACGGTCTGCGCGTGCCGCCCGACTTCTTCACCCGGCTGTCCGCCGGGGACCCGCGCTTCGCCGAGGTCCACATCCTCGACCGCGCCAGCCGCGCCCTGCCCCACGAACTGGCCCACCGCTACGACGTGGTGCTGCGCGTCGACAAGCGCCGCACCACACGGACCGGGCCGACGCCGCTGACGGTGACCACCGGACACCACATCGCCCGCTGCGCGCCCGAACCCCAGCCGACGGCGGTGGACCCGGCGTCCATCGCCTACGCGATCTTCACCTCCGGTTCCACCGGAACCCCCAAGGCAGTCGCCGTCAGCCACCGCAGCGGCGTCAACCTCATCGAGTGGGTCAACGGCACCTACGAGGTCACGCCTGACGACCGGCTCCTGATGGTCACCTCGTTCTGCTTCGACCTGTCGGTGTACGACGTCTTCGGGATCCTCGCGGCGGGCGGCTCGATCCGGCTCGTCGCCGACGCCGAAGCGGGCGACCCCGACCGCCTCACCGACATCCTGCAGAACGAGCCCATCACCTTCTGGGACTCGGCACCGGCCGCGATGTCCGTGCCCCTGTCCTTCCTCGAACTCGACGAGCCCCGCGGCCGCGACACGTTGCGGCTGGTCTTCCTCAGCGGCGACTGGGTTCCGCTGACGATGCCCGGACGTCTGCGCGAGGCCTTCCCCCGCGTCCAGGTGGTCGCCCTCGGCGGAGCGACGGAGTGCACCGTGTGGTCGAACCACTTCCCGGTGGACACCGTGGACCCCGCCTGGCCGAGCGTCCCGTACGGCACCCCCATGCCCAACTCCCGGTACTACGTCCTCGACGACCGCCTGCGGGTCTGCGCCGCCGGCGAGAGCGGTGACCTGTACATAGCCGGCGTCTGCGTGGCCGCCGGCTACGCGGGGGCTCCCGGCCTGACGGCACACAAGTTCCTGCCGGACCCGTTCAGTCCCGCCCCCGCCCCGCCCGGTGCCGGTCGCATGTACCGGACCGGCGACCGGGCCTGCTGGATGCCGGACGGCAACCTGCGGTTCCTGGGGCGCGTCGACGACCAGGTCAAGGTGAACGGCTATCGCATCGAACTGGCCGAGGTACAGGCCGCGCTCAACCGGTGCCCGGAGCACATCCTCGAAGCCGTCGCCGTCGCGGTGTCAGGCCCCCACGGCCCCGAGCTCGCCGCGTTCTACGTACCCGCGCCTGCGGACGACACCACCGGCGCGCAGGCCGCGAGTCCGCCAGATCCCCGTACCGCCGTATCCCACCTGCTGCCCACCTACATGCTCCCGGACCACTTCGTCCCGGTCACCCACATCCCCGTATCCGCGACCGGCAAGGCGGACCGCTCGGCCCTGCTCAAGGCGTCCGGCTTCTCCTCGCACCGCTGAGCCCTCAGGCCCCCCACCCCAGCCCCTCGAGCACCGGCAAAGAGAGCAGCATGACTGACATCGCCGTTCGTCCCGCCGCCGCGCCCGACGCCGCCGCGCGCGCCACCCGGGTCCATCTCCCCTCACCCGGTACGCGACGCGCGTTCAGCCGGGCCGTGCACCGCCTCGCCCACACCGGCGCCACCGCCGACAGCATCGTCGCCGACCCGCGCCATCACCTGCCGCCCGACCTCATACGCCAACTGTCCGCACTGCTCGGGTCGCCCGCGGAATGGAACGGCTACCGGGTCCTGCGCGGCCTCTTCACCGGCCTGGGCGAACCGGGCCCCACCCCCACCCACTGGTCCGCGCCGACCGGTCCCGGAGACGTGCCCTACGACCTCGCGCTGGCCCTCGTCGGCCGTCTGCTGGGGGAGGTCTTCGGCTGGACCAACCAGCAGGACGGCCACCTGGTGCACAACATCCTGCCCAGCCCCGGCCAGGAGACCCGGCAGGTCGGCGCGAGCAGCACGCTCGCCCTGGCCTGGCACACCGAGGACGGCTTCCACCCCGAACGCGCCGACTTCCTGCTCCTGGCCTGCCTGCGCAACCCCGGCCGGACCGGCACCCGCCTTGCCAGCATCCGAGACATCGAGCTGAGTGCCACCGACGCCGCCCAACTCGGCAGCCCCCAGGTGGTCATCGACCCCGACGACAGCTACGAGCCCGACCCCCGCCAGGGCGACCACGCCCGCGGCATCCGCACCGTGTGGGGCACCCAGGACGCCCGGTGCGTGCGCTACGACCCCGCCTATACCCGGCTGCTCACCCCGGAATCGGACTTCGCCCAGGCCTACGCGCGACTGCAGCCTGCCTTCGACCGGCACGCCGTCGAGGTCGACCTCGCCCCGGGTGATCTGCTGCTGGTCGACAACGACGTGATGGTGCACGGCCGTTCGGCCTTTCCGCCGCGCTACGACGGCACCGACCGCTGGCTCAAGCGGATCCTGGTCCGCTCGGCCGGCACCGAGCGCCCGGCCCGGCCCCACCAGGAGCGCCTGGAACACGGATTCGGCCAGCACCGCGTCCGCCCCGCCGCATCCCCCGCACCGGATGCGGGGCCGACACCGCCCGCCCTTCTTGACGACTGAGGACACCGCCGTGCTGCCAGAGACCCTTACGCTGACCGACCCCCAGCTCTACGCGACGGGCGACCCCCACCCGCTCTGGCGGGCCCTGCGCCGCGAACAGCCCGTCCGGTGGCACCAGCCGGCCGACGGGTCCGGCTTCTGGGCGGTCACCGGCTACGAACCCGGGCTGCGGGTGCTGCAGGAGTGGCAGGTCTTCAGCTCCGCGCAGGGCACGATGCTGCGCCGCGACCTGAGTCAGCCCTTCCCTGGCGCCGGGAAGATGCTCGCCCTGACCGATCCGCCCCACCACACGGTGCTGCGCCGGGCGGTGGGCCGGCTCTTCACACCGCGTTCGCTGGCCCGTCTGGAGGACAAGGCGCGCTCGATCGTCCGGCCGCTCGTGACCCGGGCAGTGGCCGCCGGGCACTGCGACTTCGCGCAGGACGTCGCCGCACGCATTCCGCTCGCTCTGGCGGCCGACCTGCTCGGTGTGCCGATCGAGGACGTCAGCAAGATCGCCGACGCCACGGCGCGGATCTCCTCCCGCGACCAGGACGACGGCGGACTCGACGCCCAGATCGCCCACCTGGAACTCCTCGACTACTACAGCCAGGTCATGGAGTCCCGCCGCGCGAACCCCGGCGACGACCTCATGTCCGCGCTGGTCGTCGCCCAGGCGGACGGCGCAGGGCTCACCGACGAGGAAGCCATCCTCACCTGCGACAACGTCATCGTCGCGGTAGGCGACACAACCCGCGCCGCGGCCGCCGGCGGGATGCTGGCCCTGCTCGAACACCCCGACCAGTGGGCCGCGTTGAAGGCGGGCCAGGTGGATCCGGCCCGCGCCGTCGACGAGATCCTGCGCTGGGCACCACCCGCCACCCACCTGCTGCGCACAGCGGTCCAGGACACCGTCCTGGGCAATCAGCACATCGCCGCCGGGGACCCGGTCACCGTATGGATCCCCTCGCTCAACCGTGACGAGTCGGTGTTCGGCGACGGCGACGTCTTCCGGCTCGACCGCACCCCCAACCGCCACCTCACCTTCGGCGGCGGCGTGCACTTCTGCCTGGGCGCGGCCCTCGCACGGCTGGTCCTTCGGGTGCTCCTCGACGAACTGGTGACCGGCACCGGGGACATCGCCCTGGCCGGTGAGCCGCGGCGGCTCGCGTCGTACACGGTGGGCGGTCTCGCCGCCCTGCCCCTGCGTCTCACCGCCCCCGCCGCGGCGACACCCGCCCTCTGAATCCACGCCGCTGCCCTTCCGCACCCCGCCCGAGGAGCCCTCATGTCCGCGCCCGCGTACGCGCAGCACGACGCCACGGTGCACCACCTGGTGGCGGCCCAGGCCGCCGCCCGCCCGGACGCCGTGGCCGTCCTCGCCCCGGACCAACCGCCGCTCACCTACCGGATGTTGGACGAGGACTCCACCGCGTTCGCCCGCCGCCTGGTGGCCCAGGGCCTGCAGCCCGGCCAGTACGTGGCCATCCGCATGCGCCGCACCCCGGCCTTCGTCGTCGCGCTCCTGGCCGTCCTGAAGGCCGGCGGCATCTACGCGGCCATGGATCCGAACTGGCCCGAGTCGCGCGTACGGCACCTGGTGCGGAAGGCGGACGCCCACATCCTGACCGACGAAGGCCCGGACGCCGCCTTCACCCTGGACCCCGCGCCACAGCGCCACCGGCTGCACCTTCAAGGGCCGCCCGACAGCGCTCTGTTGCCGGTGATCGGGCCCGGCGACGGCTGCGCCGTGATGTTCACGTCGGGCAGCACCGGCGAGCCCAAGGGCTCCATCTCGCCGCACCGCGCGGTGGTGAGCCGGTTCATCGCGGTGGACTACGCGGACTTCGGACCGGGGCGCACCGTCCTGCAGGCCGCCCCGGTGTGCTGGGACGCCATGATGATCGAGCTGTGGTCGGTCCTGATGAACGGCGGCACCTCCCTGCTCCTTCCCGAGGGCCGCCACCTCTCCCCCGCGCTCATCCACGAGTACGTCACAGCGACAGGCCTGGACACCCTCTGGCTCACGGCGGCGCTCTTCAACGCCTTCGTCGACGAGGACCCCGGCTGCTTCGCCGGACTGCGCCAAGTACTCACCGGCGGCGAGCGGCTGTCACCGGGACACGTGAGCGGATTCCGTACGGCGCACCCCACGATCCGCCTCGTCAACGGCTACGGCCCGGTGGAGACCACGGTGTTCGCCACGACCCGCGTCATCGAGGACGGCGACGCCGAACGCTACGGACAGATCCCTCTGGGAACGGGCCTGCCCGGCACGCCGATCCACGTCCTCGACGCCCAGGACCGCCCCTGCCCGCCGGGCACGACCGGAGAGATCTGCATCGGCGGCACCGGCCTCGCCCTCGGCTACCTGGGCGACGAGGAACTGACGGCGCGCAAGTTCCGGACCCTGCCCGGCGGCGAGCGAGTGTACCGCTCCGGCGATCTCGGCAGCTGGCACACCGACGGGCTCCTGCTCTACGCCGGCCGCCAGGACCGCCAGGTCAAGATCCGGGGGCAGCGTGTGGAGCCCGCTGAACTGGAGCAGTTCCTGGAGCACTCGGGCGTGCCGCGGGCGGCGGTCACCGTCCTGCGCGACCCGAGCGGCGCCGCCACCGGACTCGCGGCCCACTGCCTCCCCCCGGGCCACGGCCGCACCGCCGAGGACCTGCACGCCCGCTGCCACACCGAGCTGCCGCCCTACTTGCGACCCCGGCAGCTGGTGCTGCTGGACGCCTTTCCACTGACCGCGAGCGGCAAGGTCGACTTGAAGGCCCTGGCCGAACGCCTCGACACGGACCACCCCGCCATCGCCCACTCCGGCGTGCCGGAAGAGGCCGACGAGGCGCACAACTCCCTCCTGGAGGCGGTGCTCACCGCGGCCGCCGCGCTGGTGGGCCGACCCCTGGGACCCGACGAGGACTTGTTCCAGTCGGGCGGGGACTCGCTGTTCGCCATGCAGCTGGCCAGCCGCCTGGAACGGGACCACCGCGTCCGCGTCGCCCTGGCCACGGTGCACGAGGGCCGCACCCCGCGGGCCATCGCCGCGGACGCCGAACCCCTGGGCGCCCCGGAGGCGGAGCGCCAAGCCGTGCCGGGGCAGGACGAAGTCCTGGACAGCCGACAGGACTTGTGGCTCCAGGAGCAACTCGCGCCCGGCGACCCCGCCCACCTGCTGGTGCTCTCCTTCACCGTCGCCCCGGCCGTGGACATCGGGGCACTGCGCACCGCCCTCGACTCCGTCGCCGCCCGCCACCCCGCGCTGCGTACGGTCTTCCGCCTCAGCGGCCCGGCCGTCGTGGCCCACGAACTGCCCCAGGCGCGGATCCCCGTCCACGAGACCGAGCGCGACGCAGGCCTCGCCGGGGAGGTACCGGACGCGTGGCTCACCCCCTTCGACCTGGCCACCGACCCTCCGCTGCGCTGCTTCGTCACGCCCTGCGACACCGGGTCGGTGATCACCCTGGTGCTCCATCACATCGCCTACGACGGCTGGTCGGAGCGCGCCTTCCTCGCGGACCTGAGCGCGGCCTACGCGGCGGGCGAAACGGGCGGGGACACACACCCGGTCCAGGTCCAGACTCCCCCGCCCGCACTGCGGGACGAGGCGGCACTGGCTCGGGCGCGCGGGCACTGGCAGCACGCACTGCGATCGGCCGAGCCGTTGGCCCTGCCGTCCGGTACACCGGGTGAAGCCGCCCGGTACGCGCGGCGGCAACTGGCCCTGGATGCCGGGGAAGTCGATGCTCTGTGTACGCGTATCCACCGCTCACCGCACTTCTCCGCACTCACCTGGTACGGCTCGGCGTTGCACCGCCTCACCGGAACCGACTGCTTCACCGTCGCCTCGTACCACGCCGGCCGGGAGCGCGTCGGCGAGGACGTGGTCGGCTACTTCGTACGGCCCATCCCCCTGGTCCTCGACTTCCGCTCCTGCGACGGACCGGCGGAGGTGGCGGCGGCAGCCCGCCGGGACTGGTTGGCGGGCGTCGGGTTGGCACCGCTGCCGTTGTCCGACCTGGCGGCCGTCGCCCCCCGCCCCGACGATCACCGACTGCCCCCGGTCTTCCAGGCCGCCGTGATCTACCAGAACGCACCAGCCGCCGACCTGCATCTGCCTGGCCACACGGTGGCCCGCCGCGAGGTCCGGCCACCCGCCGCTTCCCTGCCCTTGCTCGTCCAGATCTGGCCGTCCGCCGACGGCGCCTGGGACATCTGGCTGGAGTGCGACCCGACCCGCGTCCCGGCGACCATCCTGGACGAACTGTCCGGCCACCTCACGGACTTGCTCGCTGCCGCTTCTGACGGCCGAGTATCGGTCTAGTCAACTGCCGAGGGGTGACGGGCCCACTCGTCGAAGGTGTCCTCCAGGGCCTGGAGCATGGTGGCGAACTTGGCCTGGGTTTCGGCCAGTTCCGCTTCGGGGTTCGACTGGGCGGTGATGCCCCCGCCGACGTACAGGCGCAACTGCGCCGCCGAGAGTTCGGCGCAGCGCAGGACGTGTCCCACTGCCCGTCTCCGGCCTGTCCCATCCAGCCGACCAGCCCGCTGTAGTAGCGCCGCGGGACGGGTTCCAGTGTGCTGATCAGTGCTCGCGCGAGGCCGGTGGGAGTGCCGCGCCGAGCAGGACGGACGGCAGGGTCGGGCTGTCGGTGTCGTGGCCGGTGGGGAGGGTGCCTGCCCAAGACGCTGTGGACGGCCGATGAGAGGCCCGGCGTCGCGCTCGCCTACGGTGCTCAACTCATGCACGGAGTCACCCCGGTGGTCCGCGGAACGGTCCGCAAATTCGTCGTCGACCTCTTCGACGCCCCCCTGGACTGACCGCGACCGCCCGGCGCCACGTGCGCCGCGCGTGCCGGGGAGCTGCCCGCGCACGATCGCGCCGGTCTCCGGACCGCGGGCGATCGGACGTTATGGGCGCTCGCGCCTTCAGGGCGCGTCAGGGTGCTTTCGAGCCACGCTGTCCATGCACCCGGCGGCGGCGCGACGAGCACGGGCGATTGCGTTGCCCCCTTGCCGCTGCCCTACGCGGTCCGGTAGGCGCGGAGAAAGGTCCGCACTCCCTCGACGACCAGTGGCCGCACGCGGGGGTCCTCCGCGGCGTTTGCGGAACCGAGCCTGTCCAGGGCGACGCCGAAGGTCAGCGCAAGGAACTGGTCGGCCGCGAGCCGAGGGTCGGGGACCTCGAGCAGCCCTGCCGCGGCAAAGACGGCGAACCGCTCGGC